>CAYTDS010000121.1:0-6553 GCA_964436555.1 uncultured Flavobacteriaceae bacterium
ATTCAAGAACAACCTTTATTGGGGGTAGGTATAGGAAATCACCAATCCCATTATATGCATGCTCAGGCAAACTATTTTCGTTCCGCCAATCCTAATAACGAGGAATTATTTCTGGCTGACAATGTCAATTTCGTATTCAATGAATATATCCACTTGTTAATGGAAATAGGGCTTATCGGGTGTCTTGGGCTAATTGTTATTTTCATCTTTCTTTTCGGGAACATAAACAAATATAAAATAACGTTTTCCGCAAGAACACATATATCAATCTTGATTCTATTCGGGATATTCTCTCTCTTTTCATACCCCCTTCAAGAACTTCCCATCCTAATCTTGTGGTAATCTCCTTAGCTTATATAGGGGCACTTTCGGACGATGAAAAACTTTTAGATATTTCTAAATGGCGCCCTTTTCTTCTCTTACCAATTAGTATCTTGCTATTATTTACAAGCATAAGGATTTACCTCGGCATGGAATATTGGGATAAAGCGAAATCAGAGATTTTCATCGGAGATACAAATTTGGCAAAGGAAAATTTTAAGGAAGCAAAACTCCTTCTGCCCAATGATGTCGGTTCCTTTATAATTATGGTAGTTCGATGATAGCAATCGGCGAATACGATCTAGGAATACAAATATTGGAAAAGAGTTTAATTTCCTATGTGGATTACCAAACCTACGTGTTTATAGGTGATGGGTATTTCAAATCGAAAAAAATTAAAAAGGCAATAGAGAGTTATGAATACGCAGAAAATATGGTGCCAAACAGATTTGTGCCGTTATACAAGCAATTTTTAGTCTTTAAAGAAAATAAGGATATTGAAAGATTAAAAACCATATCAAAAAAAATAAATCAAAAACCTGTCAAAATTAATTCTAGCACAGTCGAAATGATTAAACAAGAAGTCAATGATTACTTATTTATTATTAACCAAGCCTCATTAGAAAAATGAGACTTACAATTGTTAAGATTATTAAAAGAACCATTAAAACAGTTTTATTATTACCAGTTGCACTTTCGTTAGTCCTACTTACAATGTGCACTAATGACTATGTATTGAATCCCGTGGTAACTATTGATGACACCATCGATGAATCTGTTACAGAATTGCCGGACGAATTTTATACTCCAATAGACATAAATGATGAAAGGCTCATAAAAGTGTATGAAACTTGGTTGGATAGAATTGATTTTGTTGATGATGGAATTGAAAATGGTATCCCATTCGGAAAACTGAAGTTTTCTGAAGCAGTGGTTAGAACAATTGACAAAATAGATATTGTTTTTGTACCTATGAAAAGTAGTGCCTACACTATGGTGGCGGAAGTTCCCTCTACTGAGAGCTCCGTTAAGTTGTATATTCAAAAATCCAAATTGGATGACAATTTTATGGTTGATGCAAATAAAGAACCTGAATTTTGGACAATAAATAATGAGCTCAATTTTTCTGACGAAAAAAATAGAGGCTTTAGTTTGTACGCAAGATCTGAAGGGGAAGGATGGGAGATTCCTGGAGTCACCGTTACTGCCCCCTACTATACGGGATCTACTCAACCCCCCTGTTGTGGAAGTACTTCTGGTCATGCGGGTGGAGTTGCTGGAAGTTCTGGTGGTTATAGTAATATACCTAGCAATGGTTCGTCAAGCTCAGCAACTGGATCTGTATTTATCTACAGTGCTTCCAATGCCCAAAGTCGCCAAAAGTTATGTGGCAACTATACATTTAAAAAAATCGGCGGTAGATGGGTTGCTAATATATTACAGATTTACAATTTGCCTTTAGAAAACTTAGCAGTGGATACGAACTTGGGGGTGTAATCCCGGACTTGAGTATTTCTGTCCCAGGAGATTGGACCTCAGATGTACAAATAGGTCGAGAAATAGCGGACGATATTAATATAGCCTTTATGGAGGTAGCTGCATATGCCACCCTTATGGAAGAAGCCCACAAGATAGATGCAAATTTCATCAAAACACGCTTTTCTTTTTTTCTTAAGCAGACGATTGACTTTTCTTTTTATAAAGAAAGAATTCAATCCAATAGTACTTCTGGATCTACAGTAGTAAATAGGATAATAAGCGGCGCTCCTATTACAAAAGCCAAATATTGTCCTTGGTAGTTTAAAAGAACCGATATGAATAAGGAAATTATTATGAGTTCAAAAAAATTCGGGAAGCTCTATCCCCGAATCTTTTCTGATTTATCTTTTTTTTATGACTTTGAATCTAGAGATCCTAACCATAATGGAGATTCTTTACCTCAAGAAAGACTGGATTCTTTAATCCAAAATAATCTTTTGACCGATAATTATTACGATGAATTTTGGACCAATGGGGTTTGTCAAAGATTAACCAATAGACTTGGGATGAATGTAATTGCTTCAAGTGGCTTGACTCCTGATTGGGGAGCTTATATACCGTTAGAAAACAAATTTGACAACAATTTAAATTACACTTTATATTTGTACTTGAGTTTTATACGCGGTTATTATTTTGTTTTAATATCTGAATTTTCATGGTTGAAGGATATTGAGTCTTCTATTTATCCAATTAATCCCTTGATAATATCTTCGCTAACAATTTCTCCAACGGGAGTTTATAAGAGAGAATTTATTGAAGTAATGAGCTTTATTGAAGAGGAGTTCGATGATGCAAAGTTTTTGCCTTTTATTTTTGAATTAATCAAAATAAAGGACTTTAGGGTGGGTTATCTAGACGACAATAATTGCTCCGTGCATGACGCATTTTTTGCTAAATATGAAAACAAGTATCACAAAGATATTGTGCTCACTGGAGATTCAAAATTTGGTTTAGAACAGTTTAAAAAGTAAATTAAATGAAAGGCATTTATTATGTAATTATAGTTTTAATTCTATTTGGAACTAGCTTTTATTTGTTAGGGCAGTCTGAAAATTTACCCAGCTCTGCTACTTTTACTGACGCTGTCTACCAATTCGAGGATACTGAAGCAAAAATGATACAAGTAAAAATAACTAAGGATTACGAGGTGTTTATAGAAGGGGGTAAATTGGAATATTGGAATGATTTTGAGACTGTTATAATGAACATTGCATTAAATTGGGAATCTGAAAAATACATACTATCAAATTTTATGATTTCGTGTGACCGTTCTGTCAACTATTCCTTTGTAGATAAAGTTAAGGAAGAACTGGCGAGAAGTGGTAAACGTATTTTTTTTTTACAAATTCAATTATAACGATTCGTTGGATACCTACCTTATGGATGTAGTGAGAGCAACAACAAAGGAAATTTGGACCAGGGTTAGTATCAAAAAGGATTATGAACGACCGGACTTTGAATTTTTATACAGTAACGCTTATGAAATATTTGGAATCACCGAACTTTCGGACTATGATGAATTAAAGAAAAGGTTCGCAAAATATTTATACGAGGGAAATCTTAGAGAGGTGAAAAGGATATTGTCAAACAATAATTCGCAGACAATCAATATTTTACCTGACGGTTACTATTCAGTCAAAGGAATAAAATATCCAATGTCCGATGATGACGTTTTATTAGATTATATTAAGGAAGGTGATATAATATTTGTCCGATTTAATCCTAATCTTAATTATAATGATTACTTGAGCTATGTAGAAATGTCTTCAAAACTCTCTTACAAAACTAAAAATCCGGTAGAATCAGGAATCTTTATTGATATCTCGTTTTCATTAGAACAAAAGTTATTGAAATGGGATTTTAATATTTTCCGATAATCACATTTATGACCTTTTTTCATGAAATTGGGTGCAAATAAATTTCTTGTTTATTTATTCTCATTTCTTTCAATGGGCTGTCAAGAGAAAGAATCGCTGGATGATGTTCTAACATTTATTCTTTCACAAAACCCCAAGATAGTACATACATCCCCAAATGGTAAGTATGTCATTTTTAAGAATAGTACAAATAATGGGTATTTTCTGGAATTACTGAATATAGACTCAGGGGAAAAATCAAAAATTTCCCGCTCATATAATTCGCAACTTTCAATCACTTGGCTGCCTAATGGCAAACGAATTTTTTACCAAGAAAAAGACCCAAATACATTGAAATATTTTCTCTATTCGGTAAATATAGAAAAAAATAAAACAGAGATCTTAAATCTCCCTCCAACTAAAAATGCAATTCCTCCATTAAGATTTTCTTCAAATTCTAGATTTTTAGCATATTCATGCTTTGATGCTAAATCTGAACTATACATCTATGATTTGGTCCTAAAAAAAACAATTTTAATCATAACAATGATGAAATTTTATTTAAAACTGATATAAATTGGGGAAGTTTTGAAATAGAAAATGAATTTCCGAATCGGTTAATCGCTTTACAGCGTAGTTTGGAAAAGCCTCCAACGTTGGTCGATATAAATTTGAACTCCTTGGAAAAAAAAGTAATATTTAAAGGTAAAAACAATCACAGATTAAAAATTGCTAAACCCCTGTTCATGAAATTTGGTGATGGTAACGAACAGTCGTACGGTTATTTTTGGAAAACGAAAAATCGTTTTTCTAAGAAAACCGTTTTATACTTACATGGCGGCCCATATCTACAGAGTAAACCGGTATGGGATATCCAGACTAAAATAATTAATACCTATGGGTTTAATCTTCTTTCCCTAAACTACCATGGTTCGTCAGGTTACTCCGAAAAGTATGCTTTGAATAACAATATCGGGAAGCAAACGGATGACGTTCTAAAAGCTATCGAATATTTAAAAAATAGGTATGGAATTAGAAGTAAGGATATAGTGTTAATGGGCTCTAGTTATGGTGGAGAAATAGCATATAATACGGTGCTACGCGATAAATCTATAATGGGCCTAATTCTTATTTCAAGTACTCTTAGCAGTTCCCAACTTAAGAACGTTTTAAATTCATCAAACGTTAAGGTCCTATCCTTTTTTGGAGACCTGGACCAATCAACAAAAATTCCTTATTCGAATATACGGGCGAGCAAACTAGAAGAATTGGTTAATTTTAAGAGTATACTGCTTAAAAACGAAGGGCATCTATTTCATTTGCCAGATTCTTGGCATGAGGTTTACAGCAGTTTAATTTTAAATTTCCAGTAAATGTTTTTTATTTTATGAAAAATAACTGGCTTAAATACCCAATTTTAATAATACTTTCGATAGCCTTTAGTTCTGGGTGTAGCGACAATTCAAAAGATGCTCTTTACGGACAAGAAAATGCTATCTGGGCGGAGAGCAAATACTTGCGAGGTTATAGACCCAGCAGTGGAGAAAAATTACGCAAGGAGGATATCGAAGAATTTACTGAACTATTAAGAGAAAATAAAATCAAATATGTATATTTATTCGCTGGGCCTTATGACAAAAAAGGATTTTTACCTGATTATGCTTTTGCCGAGACAGCAATCAATAGTATCAGGGAATTTAAGCACCGATCACCAAATTTGGTGATGCTCCCCTGGGTCGGGGGGATACAGAATAAAACTGTAAATCTCTCTGACTCGGTATGGGTTGATAACGCTATTAACGATACAAAAAGATTAATTGACGTCCTTCAAGTGCCGGGTGTTCATATAGATTTTGAATACATTCTAAAAGGGGACGCTTTTCTTGACAAATCCATTGAGTCCGAAAAGCCAAGTGACTTAAAGTCCTACGGCTCGAATGTGAACCAGTTCCATGTGAAGTTACGTCAGGCTATTCCAAAAGCATTTATTTCATCTGTGGTAGTGGCGACTTCTACCGACACTAGGCCATGGAAAAGAAAGACCTCATTAGAGGAACTGAAAAAACTTGTGCCAAATGTAAATCAGTTGTCCTTTTTGTTTTACGATACGGCCATCGATTCTCAAAGAGTTTTCGAAAAAAGCTGCATTGAACAATTACAGGATATTAAGGAGCTTAGAAAATATACTACGGATACTCAGTTTTTAATGTCTATAGGTACTTTCGTAAACCGTATTGAACTGCAAAAATACAGGAATCTTGATATAGAAAACATACCGAATACCTTGACAATAATAAAAAGTAGTAGCCAAAAGGTGGATAGTATTTCGAAACTGGTCGATGGAGTGTCAATATTTTGTGAGTGGGAGACCGAAACAAGAGAATGGGAAGAATTCAGAAAACATTGGTAATAGTATAAAGAACTACTTTTTAACTAGTTTAATCCACTTTTGACTGAATTTACTCTATCCTAAACGGTAAAAAACAAAAAAAATTCTGTTATCTTTTAAACCTTGCATTTTACATAATGGGGTATTGACCTCATAGGCGCGAAAAATGTCAATTCGGCTGAAAATTCCCATAAACAGGGTAATGATTCGTAAGCATCCGAGCAACTACACCCCGTCCTTTTGATATCCTGGAAGCAGCTGGTCGAGTTTTTGGATGTTGTGGTCTGGGATTCTTTTTAGGGTATCCGCTAGCCATTCCCTCGGGTTGATTCCCTGCATTTTGCACGATCCGAAGAAGGAATACAGCATTGCGGCATGCTGGAAGAGAAGTATAAAATGCTTTCAAAGCATTTTGCTCCAAGCTATTCAATTGAAATTTAATATTTTC
>CAYTDS010000122.1:0-6548 GCA_964436555.1 uncultured Flavobacteriaceae bacterium
CGGGCGACTTCCATAGCTTTTTCAGTGAGGGATGTTATAACACCACCAACAGTAATTACAAAACCATTCATGGTATACCGAACCCTATTAGGAGCGGTATGGATTTCGTTGGCGACCTTATCCAGCAGGGTAGTGTAGGTGTTCACCTCCAGCTGTTCATCTTCATTTACTTTTGCAAAGTTGGCTAATGTTGCCCAACCGGCTGCGGCAATCATTTCTTCTTGGGAGGTAATCCATTGTAGCCCCAATTCAAAACCATAAGGGGTTTCTGAAGCCACCCAGGGAACTGCATACTCGCTTAAATAATGCCAATAGGCATTTTTTACCCATGATTCCAATTGCTCTTTTGTTATTTTTGTTTCATCAGCCATGAGGCCTGCCAAATACATAGCATCAGAATTGCCTGTATTGTACAATTCCAATGATAGCTCATGATTCTTCTTTGTTTTTTTTAGGATTTTCTTTAAATCAGCCACCTTAACACCAAAAAAGGGTTCCCGGGCTCCGTGTATCATAAGTGTTTTTTTGGTCTGTGGGTCACCGTACTGCTCCAGTTCCTGCATTACCTCTTTTAGTGTCATATCTGTTGAATTGGGTTTAGATACCTTTCTGGGTGGTACGCCTTTTAGCATCTTTGGTCAAAGCAAAACTTTCACGTCTTGTAATGGTTTTAATATATTCTACCTTCCTAAACCGCAAAGCACTCCAATCTTCATCGATAGCCACCATTCGTACCGGTTCAAGATTTAATTTTCCCAGACTGGCCCAACCGGTGTCCCGGTTAAAATCGCATTTAAATTTTTTGGAAGTGCCTTTTGGATAGCACATCCATAAAATAGCATCTCCCTTTAATTTTTTGTAGAGGTAGTTTATGGCTTGCTCTATTGCCGTTTGGGTAGTGACAAATACCAATGCGAAAACAATTTCCTTTGCATCATCTATGACATGAAAAATTGTTGTCTTTTTAGTCATTTCGGCTAGTTCATCTTGGAGCGAAGCAGGCGAATTTAGAACAAGAATAGATTTATGGTCTTTAAAGTTTAGTTTCTTAAATAGAGGAGTCATGGAATAGTGTTTTGAAACCTTGCATAAATATAAGCATAAATCAAATTGAGGTAAATATCAATTGGTAATTTAAAGCAGAGGATGGTTATAAAAGAGGATAAAAATAGTCCAATTCGATGAATTATTTTATTCCTCCAAAAGCACCAAAACACATATTTTTATGTAGTATCTCTACACGTTTAAAACCCACCTTTTTCATCAGGTCCAGTTGGTAATTCATGGATCGGGGGGAGTCTTCCTTTTCCACATAATCCAATACGTTTTGGCGATATGCTTTACCACCTACTTGCTGCAAATAGTCGCCATACCTTTCCCATGTATAGGCATTCAGTACTTCGGTGTCTTGGGTTATCAAATCACAGATCATCAAACAGCCACCGGGTTTCAGGAGGGCATAGAGTTTTTCAAAGGTAGTTTTCCAATCCATATCGTCCCGCAAATGATGTAAAACAGCTCCTGCTAAAATGATGTCGTAATTGTTTTCTTTGAGTTTAACTGTGCGTATATCACCTTGAAAAATTTCAATAAGTCCATTTGTTTTCTCCGAAACGCGTTCCAAAGCTTTATTTAGCATGGGCTGACTCAAATCTACCAAAGTGCAGTTAAGATTTTGAACTTTAGATAACATCATCAAAGTGTAATTCCCCGCACCACAACCTACATCCAGTACATTCTCTGCCTTTGGCACAATTCTTTTTGCTGCTTCAGTAATCAACTCTAGGGAAATTTTTGCATCTATTGTCGCTACCTGACCTGTATCCAAATTGGAGAAGCGCTCAACATCCTTATCAAAACGATCTTTTATCTCAGCAACCGTTGATTTCTTCATAGAATAATTTGTAGTTATATTGTATTGGAAAGCATCCGAAATCATAATTTTGTTCTGGACCAACCATAAGGCTCAATGCAAATTTATTTCTTGGCAACATTAATTTCATTCACCATTGAACTTATAATATAAAATCCAATTATAGCAGGCACCGCCAAAAACTTAAGCGTCACTAAAAGTACCAAGCTTACAACCAAAAAAGTATAGCGCAGCGCATTGTCTTTAAAACTCCAATTTTTAAATTTTAGCGCGAAGAGTTTAATATTGGAATTCAATAAAAAAACACTTAAAAAAGTAAGCCCGATTAAAAACCATTGATTTAAAATAATACTATTTAGAATATCATTATTCTGATATAAAAGTATAAGAGGAAGGGAAAGAATCAGCAGCGCATTTGCGGGTGTGGGTAATCCAATGAAAGAAGTAGCCTGATTTTCATCCAAATTAAACTTGGCCAAACGATACGCGGATGCCAATGTAATGATAAAGCCCAGAAAGGGGAGTGGGAGTATGCTCAATGTTCCTGAAGCACCTGAATGAATAGCCTGATCGGCATTCCACCCGCCATAAACCGCCATACCGAGCAATTGATACATTACAATACCGGGAACCAGTCCGCTAGTAATCATATCCGCCAATGAATCTAGCTGTAGACCTAAATCACTCTGAACTTTTAACACCCGGGCAGCCAGACCATCAAAATAATCAAAAAAGATGCCTAGAAAAACAAAGAAGGCTGTTAGTTCCATTCGGTTAGTAACCGCAAAAATGACAGCGATACAGCCGCAGAAAACGTTTAATAAGGTTAGAAAGTTAGGGATATGTTTTTTCAAGGCGTAATGTTTAGGTAAAAATAACACAATTTTTCAGCAATCCATTTAGTCCCATTATTTATTCAGATATTTGCCTTGAATTCCAAATGCAATAGGTACCCTATGCCGTTGAAAACGTTTCTTTTTTGTTGTTTTATAGGGCTAAGCGGCCTTTCTTTTTCACAAGAAATAAAATTATCCCCGGCAGCTACCATCAGTGTTATCACTTGCGGATCCGGAGAAGAGCTTTACTCCTCTTTTGGGCATAGTGCGTTTCGTATTGCCGATCCAGTGTTGGGCATCGATGTAGTGTATAATTACGGCACCTTTAATTTTAATGCCCCCAATTTTTACTTAAAATTTACCCAAGGGAAATTATTATATTCCCTAAGCCGACAACAGTTTGATCATTTCCTATATGACTACGAGCTGGAAAACCGATGGGTGAAGGAGCAGGTGCTAGCCCTCTCGGAGGTACAAAAAAATGAGTTGTTTCTGTTTTTGGAAAATAATTACCTTCCGGAAAATAGGGATTATAAATACGATTTCTTTTTTGACAACTGCTCTACCAAAATGGGAGCGGTTTTGGAGCAAACTTTTGGGAATGCCTTGCAATACGATTATACCCATTTGGAGCATCAGTACACTTTTCGGGAACTCATTCACCAGAATTTAAGAACCAATTCCTGGTCGGCCTTCGGAATCGATTTGGCTTTAGGATCGGTAATAGACCGTAAAGCTACGCCCCATGAACATCTTTTCCTTCCAAATTATGTGATGAAGCAGTTAAACCACACTACGCTTGGAAACTTACCTATAGTTGCGCAGGAGCGAACCGTCTTAAAAGAAGGCCCGGCACCGAAAGCAACTCTTTTTATTCTTTCTCCTTTGTTTTGGCTTTCCGTAGTATTGGTTCTCGTTTCCATGGTAACCTACTTCGATTTTAAAAACAAGAAAAGAAGTCGATGGCTCGATTTTAGCCTGTTTTTTGCCACCGGAGTAGCGGGCTTGGTAATTGTATTTCTTTGGTTTTTTACAGAGCACACAACTACAGTTATCAATTTTAATGTGCTCTGGGCGTTTCCATTAAACCTAGTTGTGGCTTTTTTTCTGCTTTCCAAAAAGCCAATGTTCAAGGGCCTTTTGTACTATATTATCACACTTTTGGTATTGTTGGCGGCTACCCTGGTGTTATGGGGATTAAAAATTCAACTATTTTCTGCATTATTACTTCTTTTGTTGATTGCTTTGGGGATTAGATACCTATTTTTGCACTTTATTTTAAAAAAGGGAATAGCTTGAAACGGTAGTTGTATTTGGTTTCATTTTTATCAGCCTGTTTTAATCGAGCTCTACTAATTTTTAAATTCAACGTATGAACCTACTTACTGTAGAAAATATATCCAAATCTTTTGGGGAACTGGTTCTTTTTAAGGATTTATCTTTTGGTATCAATAAAGACCAAAAAATAGCATTAATTGCCAAAAATGGCACTGGAAAGACGGCTATTCTAAACATCATTTCAGGAAATCAATCCCCAGATACCGGTCGGGTAAATTACAGAAAAGACATACGAGTTTCTTATTTGGAACAGGAACCGGAATTGAACCCGGAGCACACCATAGAAGAAACCATTTTGGCTTCTGATAGTGATGTACTAAGTATTATCAATAACTACGAAAAGGCTTTGGTAAATCCTGAGAATGAAGAGGCTTATCAAAAAGCCTTTGATGCCATGGATCATTTTGGAGCATGGGATTTTGAAAATCAGTATAAGCAGATACTTTTTAAACTAAAATTGGAGGACTTACAGGTAAAAGTGGGGCTACTTTCCGGAGGACAAAAAAAGCGATTGGCGCTTGCCAATGCGCTGATTAACCGACCGGATTTATTGATTATGGACGAGCCCACCAACCATTTGGATTTGGAGATGATAGAATGGTTGGAAAACTATTTTGCTAAGGAAAATATAACCTTGTTTATGGTGACGCATGACCGGTATTTTTTAGAGCGTGTCTGTAATGAGATTATAGAACTGGATAATGGACATCTTTATTCCTACAAAGGAAATTACTCGTATTATCTGGAAAAGAAAGAAGCCCGCTTAGAACAGGAAGCAGTAGAGCAACATAAAAATAAACAACTTTTTAAGAAGGAATTGGATTGGATGCGGCGGCAACCTAAGGCAAGAACCACCAAATCCAAATCCAGAATAGACGATTTTCAAGCGATAAAGGAAAAGGCCTCCCAACGCAGAAAAGACCATAAAGTGCAGTTGGAAATCAATATGGAACGCATGGGGAGCAAGGTGTTGGAATTGCATAAAATTTCTAAATCCTACCCTAATAAACCAATTTTAAACAAATTTGAGTATATTTTTTTACAGGGAGAGCGCATCGGAATCATAGGTAAGAACGGTACCGGAAAATCTACCTTTTTGAATGTTTTGACAGGCCAAGATCAACCGGATTCTGGAAAAGTAGTGGTAGGGGAAACCATAAAATTCGGCTATTACACTCAGGCCGGTATTACCATAAAACCCGGACAAAAAGTCATCGAAGTCATTCGGGAGTTTGGCGATTATATTCCATTAAAAAAAGGCGGACAAATCTCCGCACAACAATTATTGGAACGCTTTCTTTTTGATCGTAAAAAGCAATACGACTTTGTTGAGAAACTTAGTGGGGGAGAGCGTAAACGATTATATCTATGTACAGTACTAATTCAAAATCCTAACTTTTTGATTTTAGATGAGCCCACAAATGATTTGGATATCGTTACCCTAAATGTACTGGAGGACTTTCTGCTAGATTTCCCGGGGTGTTTATTGGTAGTTTCCCACGACCGTTATTTTATGGACAAAATTGTGGATCATCTTTTTGTTTTCAGGGGTGATGCCGTCATTGAGGATTTTCCCGGAAACTACTCTGATTTCAGAGCGTATGAAGATAGTACTGAAGAAGAAATTAAAGCGGTAAAGGCAGAAAGTGTACAAGCTAATCTATCTAAGAATGTTTGGAAAACTGAGGATACCGCCAAGAAGCTCAGTTATTCCGAACAGAAGGAATATCAACAATTAGAAAAGGAAATCCAGAAATTGGAAAAGGAAAAGGAAGCATTGCAGCAAAAGTTTATCGATACCTCACTTTCCGGAGACGAGATTTCCAAACTGTCTATAGACCTTAAAAACCTCATGGATGCTATAGAGGAAAAAACCGAACGTTGGTTTTCGCTATCCGCCATATTAGAAGGGTAAATACAATTTTGTGTCATGAATCCTTATTTTCTTTTGTACCTCAAATTTCTGTTGACTTCAACCAATCAACACGGAGTTCATTCGCCTTTTGTCTATGCATATGTGACCCAATGTTTGTATAAAAAGGCTATTGTAAAGGGATCGAAATCGGTTCAGGTTTTTCAAAAAAGCCGGATTTATTTTAAAGCCGAGAGGATAAAATGGTTTGGTGATGAGGAACAGCTAAACAAGATATCCGAAGTGGGTAAAGGTACTTTTTCAGTTCAGCACCCCCCTTTTGATCTCGTTTTTATCTCAAAGGATACCCAACATGAAGTTAAAGGTTTTCTGTCTGATACTAGATATATAAAAAACCATACCATGGTCCTCATAGAAGGGATATATACTTCAAAAGTAAATCGATTGTTATGGGAAAGAGTGAAAGAAATACCCGAAGTTAGGGTATCTATAGATATGTTTCATTGTGGAGTGCTTTTTTTCAGAAAAGAGCAAGCCAAGGAACATTTTAAAATTCGAATTTAATCCCGTATTTTTAAGATTTAATACTTATAATTATGGACAATAACACTATTTATATTGTTTTAGG
>CAYTDS010000123.1:0-6507 GCA_964436555.1 uncultured Flavobacteriaceae bacterium
GTAAATAGAAGGTCGGAGTTTATTGTGTTGAGTTTTTAGGATAATCAAAGTACGATAAGAATGTAAAGGGCACTATGAAAATAGTGCCCTTTTTACTTTTATTCGTTTTTTTCACCCACCTTCAGGAAGGTACGAAGTACTGTATTACAGTTAAATAAAACCAGTGCTATGCTGTACCACTTGAAAAGCCGAGAATAGATACGTAAAATGGTACCCGAAAACTTAAGGGTTTTATTCTTAAAGCCCAAAGGTAAAGAAGGGAGCTTGCTGAAATGATGTTCATAAATAAAGGGCTAGACCGGCTGCCAGGAATCTAAATACGAATGTGGGTCAATATTGAGATTAATCCATATACCGCGAGAGGTTAGTTTTAATTTTTATTTAAACCTAACATTCTCAAAAAATTTGCAATGATAAATGTACTTTAGAGTTGCATTTTTTTTAGAAAACGAGTTAAGAACCGGGATTTATTTTCTTTTATGAATTGTAATCTCTTTTAAAGAAATCAAAAAATAGTGAGGAAGTTGATTTGCATTCAAAGATTCATGTGAGTAGCTGTGTATGTTCATACCATTATCTATAAGCCCTAGTGTTTTCCAGCCAAGTCTGTTGGGGGTTATAAAATCCTTGTTCAAGTTATCTGCTATATAATAGTAGCTTCCCGGGCCACATTTTCGTTCTACAATACGATAATTTTCTTCATTGGGCTTTTCTGCGCCCACTTCTTCCGAAATTACACAACAGTCAATAAACTGTTTTAATCCGAGGGCATCAATTTTATTACGTTGGGTTTTAGCTCTCCCGTCTGTAATTATGCCAATGAAACCTTGATTTTCCTTTATTGCCGTGAACAATTCTATAACTCCGGTAAATGGATTGATTTTTGGAAAATGATCGCGATAAAAGCGAATAAGCTCAGTTTTCTCCATACTATATTCCCCGGATAAGTAAGCAAATACATCCTGTTTTTCTCTATATTTTGCGAACATAGTGGCAAATAGCGGTTTCCAATCCGTAGGCTTCAATTTCTTGGCTATGGCGCTATAAGCCGACTTAACATATTCCAGCTCATTATATAATGTATCATCCAAATCAAACACTACAACGGTATTCCTATCAACCTTAATATTCATGGACCAAAATTTCGTTGTCATAGCGGATCATGAGCAAATTGGCCTCCCAACACTCAAAGTCTTCAATTACATTTTTATCCAAAAGGTATTCCTCTATAATCCATTTGGGATAATTTGCCCCCGCCATATAGGCTAAAGGAAAGCCCCCGCCAAATCTTGGATTAACCTCTATACCATAAATTTTATTTTCTGATTTGTGCTTAAAAAATTGTGCGGTAAGACAGCCTCTGGCTCCTTTTATAGTTCCTAAATGGGCTTTTAAATAGGGTAGCAGTTCATTCCTGACCGTAATTGCCTTACTAACTTCACCATCCCTAATATCAATGCGTTTTCTGGGGACCGCACATTTTAACTTATCGTCCTTTCCGTAATACAAATCGCATGAAAATTCTTCATATAATGAATGATCCAGGTATTCTAAAAACATTAGTTTTTCATTTGTAAAATGATAATTGGTGAAATCCCCACGGGTCTGTATTATAAAAGTGTCTAAACTTCTACTGCCATCAAACGGCTTTAAGAATAGGGGTAACGTATAATTATCTTTGCTATATTCCTTGGCTGTAGCTATCCCATTTTCTTTAAAAAACGTATGAGTAACCCTTTTATCCCTACATTTTTTTATAAATTCTAATGAAGATAGCATAATTTTTATTCCGGCCCGGAGAAAACGCTCTTCCTGCCCTGCAAGCAATATAAGTTCAGTATCGATTGTAGGAATTATCAATTTTATATGGTTCTCCCTACAAAGGTTAATCAGAGTATCAATATAGGATTGATCGTTTAGCATGGGCAACTTAAGAGAAGCATCTGCCGTATAGCATGCAGCAGCTAATTCCGGATTGGCATCTGCTGCAAATACTTTTCCATTTGGAACTATTTTTTTTAACTCTAACTGAAAAGCCCGAACCAATGATACTCGCCTTCCTGCTGATGTTATAATGATATTCATACGTTAAAAAAATTTTGAAATTAAGAAATAACCCGTCTAATACGAAAAAACAATTTTGCCCCAATAGTCACGGGAAATAACAATATTGGTTGGTTAAAAATGGGTATTAAGATCCTAAAAATGACACTCTGATAATTGCTGCCTTTGTTTAAATTATTTAAAGGATAAGCACTTATCTTTTTGTAGCGTCCAAGCAATGCCAAAAAATAGGACCATTTTAGATCTGATTTCATAAAGCGAATAAATGAAAAGAGAACATAACTTTCTTGTTTTATTTTTAAAGTTAAATGGGCACCAATTGCCTCATTCGGTAATGCGCTAATAATATCCTTCATTTTAAAAATGGCATACTCCAAATCCTTGATGTGCTTGATATAATGTTGTTGGTCTGTTTTGGAAGTAATGGAATTTGGCCGCTTTACATATCTATGTACCTCCATAGGAAAAAATGCCACCCTGGAAGCCTTTAAAAAAAGACCAGGCGTAAAATAGGAGTCATTTACGAACTTATCATCTTCAAAGGTTAATCCGGAGTGTTCAAAGAAACTTTTATTTAGAACATACCACCACAGCTCAACCCGATAATTAGGATTAGTACCTAAAAAGTCAATTCCACTTTGTATTGAGGGCACATAAGCTTCATTTGGAATCTTGTCCGGTAATTGAAGATTGAGTTGATTCGTAACCCGGGTTTTAAAACCCAAAATATCCAGATGGTAATCTTCCAGGATAGTAATCAACTGTTTTAGTGTATTTGAGGCCAAATAATCATCCCCATCTAAAAAGTAGATATACTTTCCTTTGGCATTACGTATTCCTGTTTTTCGGGCTGCTCCAACTCCTTTATTGATTTGTTTGTAAACGGTAATATTACTATTCTCCTTTTCAAATTGAGCTAGTATATCATAACTTTTGTCTTCACTTCCATCATCAATGGCTAGAATTTCATAATCCGTTTTTTCAAGATTCTGGTTTAAGGCACTTTCCAGACAATTGGAAATATAATCTTGAACATTGTATACCGGTATTATTATGCTTAAAAGCATATATGTCTCTTTAATTTGGGGCTAAATTGACCTTATAAATTATTTCTTGAAGATCCTAATTCCTCAAAGTTATGGCTTTTCATTAAGCCGTCATAGTATTCTCTAATTTCTATGACCGTATTTTTCTAAAATTTAAGACTGTTGCAATTGCACCGCTTACAATTTTTGCTTAGTTCTAAAATTAAGATGTAAAAATTTAGGTGAGAAAATAACGCTTGAGTTTAGGTTTTACAACCTGCTTTGACGAATATGAAATTACCCATGGCCCTCATGGTCAAAAGGAATTCAGGAATGATACACATTCCCCAACTGGTGCCCATTTGAATAGTGCAACTAAATAAGTTGTAGAATTGGAGTCTGATGAAATGCGTATTGCCATTTACATAATTAATTGTAATCGTCATTTACGGTACTATCCAAACCACGGAATTGGGTTCAATAGCATTCCCAATGCCATAGAACCCAATTAAAATTTTAGTGAAACAGAAACCGGAGATGTATTGAAGTAGGCTCCATAAGGAGTAAAACTTACCAATCCAATTGTACAATAAGCGGATATCTAAGGCGAAGGCCATTGAATTATAATGCCTGAAACTTATTTCGATTTTAAAATGAATACTGAGCCAAAAGATACTTAGTAAACAACCAGTACAGTCAATTTACCGCGTTTCGCCAACTACAGGGTGTAAATTATCTACCTTTATAGAATAAGAGCTTGAAGAAACTTTACCTTTTTTTTTGCCCATAGCAAACTCTTTTTTTAAGAATAGGGTAGGAACAATAAAGTATTTTCCCAATCTTCTGAATAGGGTTTGAATTGATTTTTTACTAAAGGGATTTACTCTTGTTCTATTTTTCATTTCCTGACGATCCAGTACATGATTTGTACCGTTTAGCATACTGTACAAGGCACCGGGGAAAGGAAGCGGAAGCAGGTGGATACCATTATCAAAATGGGTTCTTTCATGATCAAACCAGAAATTTTCTCCATACATTAAATCAATATGTTCCGGTTTGATGATGACACAAGATCCACAAATTGTGTTAAAGTTTTTTAAATTCAAGAAAGAATAGCTGCTTCCCTCAGGGTATAAATACCCCTTTTTTACATACCAACCGGAAATAGAATCTTCTGCATTCTTATTAACGAAACCGGAAATTTTATTACTAATGCAGTCATCTGCATCCACCGTCATTACGTATTTGGCACCTGTACTTTTTGCATAGTCCGCCGCAAACTTAATTTTCCTTCCCTTATCTGCCTCTTTAATCCAGCCATCTCCCGCATCTTTTTTCAAGACAGGAGGAGCAAAATCTACCTGCAAAAATTCAATTCTCGGATCATTGTTAAACCTTGTTTCCGGGATTTCATGGCATGAAACTAAAACTTTAAAATTCGGGTTTGTTTGATTACAAACGGAGTCCAGGCAACGGTTTAAAAGATTCGAAACAGTAGTCCAATCCGAGCTGACCACTTTGCTTTTAACAGGAATAATAAATGCTAACATAATATATAATGGGATTAGAATAACATCTTTTACGTTACAAAATTGTAAAATTTCAAACAAATTCTAGAATCTTATCGTCAAACCATCTAGGATTTCCGATTAAACTATAAAAACATCAACTATTACGTTGTTTTTTCATTAAAAATGACCGGAAGAACATAAGATTGATATATGCGCATTGGTCCGGTTTAGAAGAAATTTCCAATTTTGGGAGTAACCGCTCGGAAAGTCAAACTATGGTTTAATTGTAGTCTTCCTCATTAAAAGGTTTTAGCCATTCTAGAATCATGTTTTCTCCATTAGTGTTTTTAATCTCTAAAAGTGCTTTAATTTTGCTGATTTTACCATTAACTTCGCTAATAGAAGGGGCACTTAAATATATTCTGGAATAAACCTGCTTTTCTGTTCCCAACCATTCTTTGGGTACTGTATCTCCTTCTTTAAACCGTTCCAAAACAAAGACCACACTTTCATCTGCTTTTATTGCATCCACGCCTTTAATTGAGTCTATTGTTCCGGCTGTTAAGAGCACCCATATGGTGCAGGCAATTTGTCCTTTAAAATGATAATCATTTTTACTTGAAAAATCGTCGTCCCCAAAAGCCCCTGTAAGTGCATAATTTACCAGCATTGCACGATGGTCAAATCCATTGATATTGGCCAGGTGAATATTAGGTGCTTCCCCCTGCAAACGAAATCCCGGGTCATAGGCATAAATTATATTATTCTCCACAAAAAATTGAATATTAAGGACTCCGTCTTTAATTTTTAGTGCTTTGAACAGTTCAACTAATTTGGGATGTACATCCCGTACATACAAGTCCGTATATTTGGAAGGATATACTGCCGCAATACAAACCGGACTCGCATCTCCCTGCTTTTTGCTAGTAAATCTGTCAGATAACGCGGAGATATAAGGAACGCCATTCCTAAAAGTATAGTAGGCAGCCATATCATCACAATCCATATATTTTTCTACCAAGACCACCCCTTTCTTTGAATATTTTAAAGCAGTTTTTACGGATTCCCGATAATCCTCCTCGTCCCTGCATATTTTCATTCCCACACCGCCACCACTATCAACGGGCTTAATCATTAATGGGAAATCTACATTCTTTGGTTTGTCTATGTTAGATGATTCATTTAAATAGATCCCCGGAATGTCTTGTATATTATATTCATGGCAATATCTTTTGAAACCGTCTTTACTGCAAAAAGCCTCAATAGCTTCTTTGGTTGCATAACAGTGCATGTTAAGCTTTTCACAGATTTCTCTATACGGTTTTACCAGAATATCTGCAACACCAACTAAAACACCGTCAACTTTTAAGTCTTTAGCCAACTGAACAATTTTATCTACCTCAAAACCATCGATATCGTAGGATTCCGATGCATTCTTTTTTGCCGGAGCATCCGGATTTGGATCAACGACAATGGTATAAATTCCCATTGACATTGCGGTATTAACCAGAACTGCTGTTTCAGGATTTCCTCCTAGTATGATAAGTTTTTTCATTAGTAAAACATATTTATTTTTTATAGCATTACAATTATGCTACTTTCATTAATAAAATTTAATTTTTTTGAAACTTAAAGTCCGTATCAAATCCCAATTGAATAAGCAGCGTACTAATTTCTTTAAAGTCTGTATTAATTGTTACAACTTTTTTTGCGTCTATACCCATCAAGATTAATTCTTGCTTAATCCAATCGTAATATGTTGGATTTATGGTTGCTATAATTAAATAGTCAAATTCAGTATCATTGAAAGCACTAAAAGGTTTAACATAATTTCCACCAATATGTAACTCATGGTAATCAAGATCTATCCATTTAGTAATCTCAAAAAAATTATTTTTTGAATTGGT
>CAYTDS010000124.1:0-6449 GCA_964436555.1 uncultured Flavobacteriaceae bacterium
TATTAATTTCATAGGCCATACTATTTCCTATAAAATCTTTTACTTCTGTTACTTGCTTCTGGTATTCCTTGTTGGGTTGAAAACCCCTTTCCTCTCCTGCATAGGGGTTACCCTGTTTGAAGCTGCTTGGCCAGTTCAAGTGAATGCCATCATCTACTTTTATTGCCGCATCTTCCCAATTCCACGCATCAAATTGTACAATAGATGAGGTTCCGGAGATACGCCCGCCGTTAGGCGTAATTTGACCAATTAGAACCCCATTGGGACGCATACTTTCAACCACTTTAGATTCTGCATTATAGGCTATAAGACTACGAACATGGGGTATTAAGTCTCCCAATTCTTTTTGGTCATTACTGGCGCGCACGGCATCTATCTCCACAAGACCAAGAGCAGTGGTTGTGATAATGAATCCGGGATAGACATGTTTACCGGTAGCATCAATAACTTTACCTTGTCTTGCGATTTTCATTTTGGCGTCTCCTACAAAGGTAATTTTACCTCCTGAGAACATAATGAGTGAGTTTTCTAGTACTTCCCCATTGCCTAAATGGGCAATAGCACCTTCAATGGTTATAGCCTCTTCTTGAACCGGTGCAGGAGTTTGCTGCCCAGTAGCGGTTATAGTTAATAAAAATAGTATTAGGGACGTATATCTTAATTTTTGCATTTTCTTCAACTTTAGTTTTTGTAGATGTTATAAACTGTCACAGTGAAATTCTTCTTTTTTGCTTTGCTTTGGTTCTTGTGTTTTGGCACCGTCTTTCTTTTCATTCAACATTAGCGTAATCAGTTTATTACGCTCTACTTTAAGTGCTTCCCGTCGCTGTTTATCTTTTTCCAAATCAAAATAAGTGGCACCTTCAATAAGGGTTTTTTCGGCCTTAGCGTAAACAGATAACGGATGATCCGTCCATAGTACCAAATCGGCATCTTTCCCTTCTTTTATACTTCCTACTCTCGCATCTATACGCAATAATTTTGCCGGATTTATGGTAACCATTTTCCATGCTTCCTCTTCTGATACTCCGCCATATTTTATTGTTTTTGCCGCTTCCTGATTTAACCTTCTGGACATTTCTCGATCGTCACTATTTATGGCAACCGTTATACCCTGACTATGCATAATTGCTGCGTTGTAAGGAATTGCATCATTAACTTCAAATTTATAGGCCCACCAATCGCTAAAGGTGGAACCACCCACACCATGCTTGGCCATTTTATCTGCCACCTTATATCCTTCTAAAATATGTGTGAAAGTGTTTATAGTAAAACCAAATTGCTCTGCCACTTTAATGAGCATATTAATTTCGCTTTGAACATAAGAATGACAGCTTATAAATCGTTCGCCATTCAAAATTTCCAGTAAAGTTTCTAATTCTTCATCTATACGATAGGGTATCCCACTCTTCTTTTTTACTTCGTATTCTTTAGCTCTCTGAAAGTAATTTATAAACACCTGTTCAACACCCATTCTGGACTGAGGAAATCTACTAAAGCTTCCCCAATTGGACTGTTTTACATTTTCGCCTAATGCAAATTTTATGAACTTGGGAGAATTGGTATATATAAGATTATTGGCACTTTCGCCCCACTTTAATTTTAAAATTGCTGATCTACCACCAATAGGGTTTGCTGAGCCATGCAACAATTGCAGAGAAGTAACACCTCCTGCAAGATTTCTGTAAATGTTAATGTCTTTGGGGTCTACAACGTCTTCCATTTTAACTTCCGCAGAAGAGTTCTGTCCGGATTCATTAATGGCTAACGCGGCAATATGGCTATGCTCATCAATAATACCTGCGGTAAGATGCTTTCCGGTGGCATCTATTATTTTTGCGGCACCAGCGTTAATTTCTTTTCCAATCTTTGCAATTTTACCATTGGTAACAAGCACATCTGTATTTTGTAATACTCCTGCAGCCTCGCTTGTCCATACGGTGGCATTTTTAAATAAAACATTTTCCGGCTTCGGTTTCACTTCATTTCCAAAACTCACATTGGGATAGGTAATCGGCACAACAGCAGGAGGGTTTACTTCTTTTTCTATTTTGTCCTTTTCTGTAAAAGGTCCTGTATTCGCAGCTTTAAAGGTGCTGATAGCACCATTTGGAAGTACCAGTTTACCTGATATGTCTTTTGAGTCCGGTAATACCAATGCTGTCATTCTAAATAAGTCCTCAGTTTTATCCGGAGAGAAGGAGAGTTCAATCCAATTTTCTTTGTAAGCAATTTTTGAATCTAAAGTTGCTTCACCCAGCTTTATTTCTACAGTTGGACTATGGTGTTTTCCATTTATTGAAAGTTTATAACTTACCCCATTTGCTAAAAGATCGTAGCTGCCACGAATATCTTTTAATTGCATATCTGCAATTACGTTTCTATTTCCTTGCACCCAATTTTCGAAAAGTAAAGTTCCTTCTTCAAAAATGTCGCCCGATGTAATTAAGAAGTTGGCCTGACTCCCCACTTGTAGTGATCCTATCTCAGCAGATTTTTTTAAAATTCTTGCCGGTACTGTTGTTAATGCCTCTAACGCCTTGGTCGGTGGTAAGCCATGCTTTATGGCTTTTTTGAGGTTTTCGGTAAATTTTGAAGTAGTTTTTAGACCGTGCAAGGTTAAAGTAAAAGCAACTCCATTATCGGCTAGTACTTTAGGATTTGTCGGAGCTTGGTTCCAATGACGCATATCTTCCAGACTTACATAAGTTGCATGGAAAGGGTTGGAAACATCATAGGGATCAGGAAAATTGATAGGAACAATTAACGGGGCATTAGTAGCTTTTATGGCTGATATATCTGCATACTCGTCACCCCCACCTACGATGGCATATTGAATATTGAACCTATCTCCAATGCCATCAGCCCGAACAACATTCCCATTACCACCGGCCTCAAAAATTTGAACCAGGTTCCTATTTCTATTTAAAGCTTCCAATGCAAGGTCTTTAGTAGCTACTTTACCTTTTGAATACCAATCGGCATCATGATACATTTGTCGCAACAACGCCATGGAACCCATTAAGGAGGTGGGATAGGCTTGTTTTTTAGCCACGCTTTTGACAAAAGAAAAATGTTGAGACGCGGCATCATCCAGAATGCGCTGCGAATTATCCCCCTGCTCATTCAATGTCACTAAAACTGAGGTTCCTCTTGCTATTCCGTCCTTACTATGCGCATTTACAACACCAAATCCTGCATCTCTTAGCTCTTTTGCTTTATCCTTGTCAAAGTCGAATTTCGAGATTGCTTTGTTTTCAGGCATGATATGGTCGTTCCAGTAAAAACCTTCCCTTTCCGGATTGTACTCAGCAGATCTTCCGGAAGTGGGTAATTTTTTTGGCTTTTCTATTCCAAAATCAGAATATATATCTATAAAAGAGGGATAAATAGATTTTCCACTTACATCAACAATTACTGTATTTTTAGGTAAATTAACTGCTTTACCTACCTGCACTACTTTACCGTTTTGAATCAGTAAAGTTCCATTGTCAATTATTTGCGATGGAGTAACATAAATTTTGGCATTAGTGAAAGCCGTTATGTTGTTGTTGTTTGATTTTACGCCATCGTTTTGAGGAAAGTATTCCTGCGCATTTAATGCTTTTCCAATACAAAAAAGTCCGAGTGCCAAAAGTAGCCTTTTCATTCTAAAAGTGTTTTGAGTAGTTAGTTTGGCTAAAGATAAAATTTATAACAAAATGGTCGGAGTATTAATTTTTTTTTAACACTACAAAGGATGATTTTGATGGTAAGCCACCATTAGAGACACCACCCTATTGTAGCTTTGTATCCCTTCTGCCTGATTATTCGCTTTCAGAAATGAGTTAAATACCGATTTAAACACCGGTTCCATTGGGTTTTCATAAGCTAACCAAAAATCATTCATTTCCTGAAAGTTTTTTTTAATGCCCGGGTTTAATTGAGCATAAAAATATTGGAATGCATTTTCATCCTGTCGACGGATATCGCTAAGACAATAACTTAAAGCATAAGTATAAGCGGCATATTTAAAATAAGCATCCTTGTTTGTTACAGTGACCAAGTATCCGATGAAGTTGGTTTCATTTTCTGCTGAATAACCAATCTGATGCCCTATTTCGTGAGCAGCTACCACAGGAAATCTAAAATTGGGTAATAGGCTGTTAACCTGGGCTTCGTTCGTAAACGGGTTTAAATAGCCCCCATAACCCATATAGGTAAGTGGTGTACTAAAAAGTGATTTTTTGATGCTTGGAAAGTCATAGGATAAGAAAGGAATTTCATTTTTCAGCTCATTGTAGCCAGATACGGTCATTCGGAAAATTTCTTTTTTTGAATATGGAATTTCAACTCTTGCTTCACCATCTAAACTAATCTGATAGTGTATGTTATTACTTTGGAATACTAGTTTTTCAACAAAATCATACAGTTCTTCGCGGGGAGTATCTGACTTTAAATTAAGCTTTTTGGAAATAGGTTGCCTGTAATAATTAAAACCCCAAAGTAGATGAAATGAAAAATAGGTTACAGAAAAAAGGAGTGCAACATTCCTTAAAAATAGTAGCGGTTTTTTTTTGATGTGATTTCTTTTAACTATTAAATAACGTATTCCTAAAATTACCACTAGAGTATATAGTATATCTCCTATTGAAAAGGGAATCCATCCAAGTAAAAATCTTGAACCCTTAGAAATGTAGCTATAGAAACCTAAACTGTAATAGCGCTCAATAAGATCGGGGTAATTTGCCAACCATTTTACCAAGAATATTTGCGGTAGAATAGAAAAAGCAACGGCATTTTTAATTTTAGTATTCATTGCTTCAAAATTAGTTAAATATGCTGAATGGTTATTTTTCAATCTGTATTTTTGCAGCTTGAAGAAACATGATTATGAGTTCAGAAATTAGGATTTTAGAGCCAACACAAGTTTGGAATAATTTTGCAGATTTAAATGCGGTTCCACGGCCCTCCAAGAAGGAAGAAAAAATTATTCAATTTATAATGCAGTTTGGTAAGCGATTGCATTTGGAAACTTTTAAAGATAGGGTTGGAAATGTCATCATCAGAAAATCGGCGTCTAAAGGAATGGAGTCCCGAAAAATGGTTGCCTTACAAGCGCATTTGGATATGGTTCACCAAAAAAACCAAGGCACAGACTTTGATTTTGAAACAAAAGGAATTCAAATGTTTGTAGATGGCGATTGGGTAAAGGCAAAAGGAACTACCTTGGGAGCAGACAACGGCATTGGAGTAGCTGCTATTATGGCCTTGCTCGAAAGCACAACTATTGCACACCCGGATTTAGAAGCTCTTTTTACAATTGATGAGGAAACCGGAATGACGGGTGCCAAAGGGTTAGAAGATGCTATTTTAGAAAGTGACATTCTTTTGAATTTAGATACCGAGGATGATGATGAGATAGCTATAGGTTGTGCAGGAGGAATAGACGTTACTGCGAGAAAAGAATATAGTCAAAAAGACGTGCCTAGGGCGGTTGTTGGTTATGAGATTGTGATTTCAGGACTTAAAGGTGGACACAGTGGAATGGATATTCACAAAGGGTTTGGGAATGCCAACAAAATAATGAATCGCTTATTATATAGCTCTTCAGCAAAGTATAATTTGCGAATTTCAAAAATTGATGGGGGTAGCTTACGAAATGCAATTCCCAGAGAAAGTTATGCCAGAATCGTTATAGATAAATCCCAAAAAAAGAATTTTGAGCGTGACTTTGAGAAATTGGCTATCATTATTAAAGAGGAATTAAAAGTTCAGGATCCGGATTTATATATTGGATTAAAGTCCAAAACAGTTCCCAAAAAAGTAATGGGCCTCGGTAGTCAGGACAGATTGCTTAACGCTATTTATGCTGCACATAATGGGGTATATGCCATGAGTGTTGTTTTTCCGGATTTAGTGGAAACATCCAATAATATTGCAAGAGTACTGGTAAAAGACGGAAAAATCATCATTGGTTGTCTGGCCAGATCTTCAGTAAATTCAGCTAAACTGGATTTGGCAACAGCACTAAAAGCAACATTTGATTTAGCTGATTTTGAAACGACCATGGAAGGGGATTATCCTGGTTGGAATCCAAATCCTGATTCTGCTATATTGAGGATTATGAAAAGCAAATACCAAGATATATTCCGGGAAGAACCCAAAGTTCTAGCTTGTCACGCCGGTTTGGAATGTGGAATCTTAGGGCAACATTATCCAAATATGGATATGGTTAGTTTTGGTCCTACAATTAAAGGAGCTCATTCTCCTGATGAACGGGTGCAGATATCCTCAGTTCAAAAATTTTGGAAGTTTTTACAAGTGATTTTAATGGAGATACCGGAAAAATAAAAAGCCTCGGGTTTCTATAAAACCAAGGCCTTTTATATTATACTTGCTACTTATTGTGCTATCCCCGTAATCTCTAAATCAAAGACCAAATCAGCGTTAGGAGGAATTACATTTCC
>CAYTDS010000125.1:0-6365 GCA_964436555.1 uncultured Flavobacteriaceae bacterium
GGCAAGAAAGAGGGAAGTCAGGATGCCAGAAAGAATCTCTTGCCGAATTTTTATGTTAATAATAGTTTTTTTGAATCTGTTTTTGGAGGCAATACCATCGAGGTAATACCTCAGGGCTCTGTAGCCATGGATCTGGGAATTATATGGCAAAAAAATGATAACCCTGCACTCTCGCCGAGAAATCGCACAAATTTGTCGTTTGACTTTGATCAACGTATCAGTCTTAGTATGCTTGGTAAAATTGGAGAACGGCTCCAGGTAACAGCCAATTACGATACCGAGGCAACTTTTGACTTTCAAAATCTAGT
Source organism: uncultured Flavobacteriaceae bacterium (assembly GCA_964436555.1). Lineage (GTDB taxonomy): Bacteria > Bacteroidota > Bacteroidia > Flavobacteriales > Flavobacteriaceae > Aurantibrevibacter. Next base: position 309 of record CAYTDS010000125.1, read on the forward strand.
TAAACTAGATTATACACCCACTGAAGATGATATCATTCAAAAGATAGAAATAGGGAACGTGAACATGCCTTTGAATAGCTCTTTAATTACGGGAGCTCAAAGTTTGTTTGGGGTTAAAACCCAATTACAATTTGGAAAGACCACTGTAACTGCTGTTTTTTCAGAACAACGCTCTCAGAACAATACAGTAGTTGCTCAAGGAGGAGGCACTGTAAATGAATTTGAGCTAAGAGCGCAGGATTATGATGAAGACAGGCATTTCTTTTTATCGCAATATTTTCGAGATAATTATGATGCCGCTTTAGAAAATTATCCATTTATCCGTAGCCAAATCCAAATAACCCGATTGGAAGTTTGGGTTACCAATAGGAGCCAGCAAACCCTAAATGTCAGAAATGTGGTTGCAATTCAGGATTTAGGAGAGGCACTGGAAAATAAAACCAGAATTGGAAGACTTAACGGAAATCCTCCGGGATTCTTTAATTTTTCTGCAACAGGTAATCTCCCGAGAAATAATGCAAATGATTATGATCCCGGCGCCATTGGCTCTGGAGCACTTACGCAAAGTGTTCGGGATATTGCTACTGTAGATAATGGTTTTAATATTCCGGGTTACCCTGTAAATCAAGGGTTTGATTATGCCATTTTGGAAAACGCAAGAAAATTGGAGCAGGGGAGAGATTTTAGGCTCAATACACAATTAGGCTACATTTCGCTTAACCAAAGACTAAGCAATGATGAGGTTTTGGCTGTAGCCTTTCAATATACTTTTAATGGCGAAGTATATCAAGTTGGTGAATTTGCCAACGGCGGACTGGATGCTACAACGGTTTCACCTGGAATAGACAATCCCATAATCAATAATAATACACTTATTTTAAAATTGTTAAAGAGTAATATTACTAATGTGCAGGATCCTATCTGGGATTTAATGATGAAAAATATCTATGCCACAGGGGCATTTCAATTAAGCCAGGAAGATTTTAAGCTAAATATTCTTTACACGGATCCAACGCCAAGAAATTATATAACTCCGGTCGACAATTCACCCGGAGCCGGGTGGCCAAATGTACCAAAACCATTGGAGGAGCGCATATTGTTGGACGTTTTTAATCTGGACCGATTAAATGTGTATAACGATTTACAACCCGGGGGAGATGGGTTTTTTGATTTTATCCCCGGTATTACAGTAGATACCCAAACGGGAAGCATTATTTTTACCAAGGTAGAACCCTTTGGTGAGTATTTATTTGAAATTTTAGGTGGGGGAGTCTATGATTTGCCTGATGATCAAGGTTATAACCCAAATCAGCAGAAGTATGTATTTAGAAATATGTATGCTCTTACTAAAGCAGCCTCCTTGCAGGATGCCGAAAAAAACAGGTTTATGCTTAAAGGAAGGTATAAATCGGAGGGTAGAAATGGTATTCCGATTGGAGCTTTCAACGTCCCGAGAGGTTCTGTAAGGGTAACAGCAGGAGGCAGGCAATTGCAAGAGGGAATAGATTACACCGTAAATTACCAGGCAGGAACAGTACAAATCTTGGATCCTAGCTTAGAATCCTCCAATACCCCAATTAATATTTCTGTTGAAAACAATGCGGTTTTTGGACAACAAACTAGAAGATTCACAGGGGTTAATGTAGAACATCAGATTTCCAAAAATTTTGTGTTGGGAGGAACTTTACTAAATTTAAATGAACGTCCGCTTACTCAGAAATCTAACTTTGGAATAGAACCGGTAAACAATACTATTTTTGGTCTCAATGGCAATTTTTCAACAGAGGTCCCATTTCTTACCCGGTTAGCTAATAAGCTACCTAATATTGATACTGATGTTCCATCCAATCTCTCCGTGAGGGGCGAAGTTGCTTTTTTGAAGCCGAACTCTCCAAAGAATGCCGATTTTCAAGGGGAAACCACAACCTATTTAGATGATTTTGAAGGTGCACAAGCATTAATTAATATTCGTTCTTTTTTAGGCTGGAGCTTAGCCAGTGTACCTGTAGAATTTGCCGAAGGCAAAAGTGATATAGAAACGGGCTATGAAAGAGCAAAAATGGCATGGTATACCATAGATCCTATTTTCTATACCAATCAGCGTCCCGCGGGTATTAGTGACAACGATATTTCCACAAATACCACTAGAAGGATTTTTATAGATGAAGTCTTCCCTCAAATTGATGTTGCTCAGGGACAAACAACCGTGCAAAACACGCTAGATTTAGCATATTATCCAACAGCAAAGGGTCCTTATAATAACAATCCAAATTTTGAAGGGGTACAGCCCAATAATAAATGGGCCGGAATTATGCGCGCTTTAAGCAGTACCAACTTTGAACAATCTAACGTAGAGTTTGTGCAGTTTTGGGTTTTAGACCCTTACGTAGACGGAGAGGCAACTGGTCCTGGAGAATTGGTGTTCAATTTTGGAAATATTTCCGAGGATATCCTAAAAGATGGAAGAAAGCAGTATGAGAATGGACTTCCGGGTGTAGGTAGCAATGATTTGGTAACACAAACCCCTTGGGGGCGGGTTCCGGCTACTCAGGCATTGGTATACGCGTTTGATGCTAATGAGACCAACAGAGGATTACAGGATTTGGGTTTTGATGGGTTGGATGATGGAGCAGAGGCGGCTATCTTTACTAATAATCCCGGACCGGATCCGGCTTTGGACAATTATCAATATTATCTCAACAGGGAAGGGGGTATTTTACAACGGTATTTAGACTTTAATAATCCTCAAGGGAACTCTCCTGTTGAAGTAACCAATACCAACCGAGGATCCACTACGCTTCCCGATGTTGAAGATATTGACCGGGACTTAACGATGAATACAGTTAATAGTTATTATGAGTATAGGGTTCAAATTAAACCGAATACCACTATAAATGATCGCTATGTAACAGATATTAAGGACGGTTTAACCCCAACACTTGCCAATGGTACACAATTGAATCGAAGATGGATTCAATATAAAATTCCTCTTAGCGAGTTTACTGATGCAATTGGTGGTATTTCCGATTTTAGATCCATGAGCTTTATGAGAATGTACCTGACCGGATTTACTAATGACGTGGTCTTACGTTTTGCAACTTTGGACTTGGTCCGTGGGGATTGGCGTACATACACCAAATCGTTACAGCCCGATGTAGATAATGATCCTTCAGACGATGGTACTTTGGTGACTATTAATACAGTGAACATAGAGGAGAATAACTCTAGAACGCCAATTCCTTACGTACTACCCCCGGGTGTTGTTCGAGAGCAATTAAATAATAATAACACCATTATTCGCCAAAATGAGCAGGCGTTGTCTTTTAAGGTTGAAAATTTAGAATCTCAGGATTCAAGAGGGGTTTTTAAAAATGTAAACATAGATGTTCGTCAGTATAAGAAACTGAAAATGTTTATGCATGCCGAGAAAATTTTTGATGGTGACTATTCCAATGAGGAAACTCCTTTAGTAGGTTTTTTACGATTTGGAACCGATTTTTCCCAGAACTTTTATCAAATAGAATTGCCATTAAAATTCACACCATTTGGAGCAAGATCGGAAAGGGAAATTTGGCCTGAGGAAAATGAACTAAATATAGACTTGGAAGATTTGTCCAAAGTAAAATCGTTGGGTATCGCAAATCAAACATTGAATCAAATTAATTTTTACGAAGTGGTTAACGGAGAGGTTACCCCCGTAGCTGAATTTGGGCCCAGAACACCGGGAACTATACGTATCGGAATTAGAGGTAACCCCTCATTGGGAAGTATACGAAGTATGATGGTTGGGATTAAAAATATCGATAATTTACCGGCCAGGGGAGAAGTATGGTTTAATGAGATGCGTCTTGCAGGCTTGGATAATGATGGCGGTTGGGCGGCAATTGCCGCTATAGATGCGAATATGGCAGATTTTGCAAATGTTTCCGCTACGGGTGCGAAAAGCACCTCTGGTTTTGGAGCAATAGATCAAATGCCAAATGAAAGGGCAAGACAGGATGCCATTTCTTATGATCTGGTCACCAATGTAAATGTTGGGCAATTATTTCCTAAAAAATGGGGTTTGCAGATACCCTTCAATTATGGAATTGCAGAACAGCGAATTACCCCTGAATTTGATCCGGTTTATGATGATCTTAAACTAACGGATAGAATTGCAGCTGCTGAGAATGCCCAGGATGCAGATGTTATTCTGGAACAGGCAGAAGATTATACCAAAAGAACAAGTATAAATTTCATTGGGGTAAGGAAAAACAGAGGAGAGGAGGCTGAAGCCAATTTTTATGATGTGGAAAACTTTACTTTTAACTATTCTTACAATGAGACGGAGCATCGGGATTTTGAGATTGCCAAATTAAGAGACCAAAATGTAGTTGCCGGATTTGTTTATAATCACAATTTTAAGCCTTTACCCCTGGAGCCATTTGCCAAGAAAGATTCTCTGTTTACCGGTAAATATTGGCAATGGTTAAAGGATTTAAATTTTAACCTTCTCCCGGCAAGTGTTTCAATAAATTCTAATATAAACAGATCTTTTAACCAGCAGCGGTTCCGGGATGTTCTGGAACCTGGAATAGAGGCTTTGGAGCTACCATCATTACAACAACGCAATTACCTATTTAATTGGCAATACGCATTGAACTATAGTTTAACCAAGTCCTTACGGTTAAATCTTACGAGTTCTAATAACAATATTGTACGTAACTATTTTACAGAGCAGGGGAATCCGGATTCAGAAATAGACCCAACCTTAGCCCTATGGGACGGGTTTTGGAATATTGGAGAGCCCAACCGGCATTCGCAACAGATGCAGTTGAACTATGAAATACCCTTAAATAAAATACCTGTTTTAGATTTTGTAAATGCCCAATATACCTATACTAGCAATTTTGATTGGCAACGCGGTGGAGACGCGGTTAGAGAAGTTGCAGGAGAGAATATCAACACCATCCAGAATGCCAATACACACAATATTACGGCGGCTTTAAATATGCAAAAGTTTTATGACAATATTGGTCTTAAAAAAAGAGGCGGTAAGGGAACACCCCCTCAACGATCTCCCGGTTTAAGTCGAACAAATAATGCTTTAAGCAGTACAGCTGGAAGCAACCCTAAAGAAGATACGGGTGCCCTGTTTAATACTTTTGTTGACGCTATTACTATGATAAAGCGGATTAATGTAAATTACAGTGAAAACAATGGAAAGGTTTTACCGGGTTACACACAGAGTATTGGTTTTATTGGCACTGCAAGGCCCACCATCGGTTTTGTTTTTGGAAGTCAGGCCGATGTTCGGTTTGAGGCGGCCAGAAACGGCTGGTTAACCGTTTTTCCCGAATTTAATGAACAATATATTGAACGCACTAATAAGCAGCTCAACATAACCGCCACTGCCCAACCTGTAAATGACCTAACAATAGATTTATTGGCTGATAGACAATTCTCCAGTAGCTATCAAGAGAATTTTAATGTAGTTAATGACAATGGTGATTTAAGGTACAATACTTTGCTCGGAAATAATTTTGGTAATTTTAGTATCTCTACGGTAATGATTGGTACTTTTTTTAATAAAAGTGATGAATTTTTCTCGGAGAATTTTGAAAGATTTAAAGAGAATAGGATCACCATCGCCAATAGAATCGTTGCAGACCGAAATCAGAATACAGGGGTTGTGGACGCTGATGGTTTTCCGGAGCGTTATGGTAAAACAAGTCAGGATGTATTGTTACCTGCTTTTTTCGCAGCCTATACAGGGCAGAATGTAGATAGAGTAAATTTGGATGCTTTTAGAGAAATTCCAATTCCGAACTGGAATATTAAATACACCGGACTTATGAGGTACCAATGGTTTAAAAAGAAGTTTAAACGCTTTTCATTAAGTCATGGATACAGATCCGCTTACAGTATCAATTCTTTTCAAACCAATTTAGAGCGGAATAACAATATCATAAATCCGGAAAATCAAGATTTTCTTCCGGAAAATATTATTAACAACGTGGTGCTTACTGATCAATTTAATCCATTAATGCGTGTGGATTTCGAAATGGTTAGTTCGGT
>CAYTDS010000126.1:0-6348 GCA_964436555.1 uncultured Flavobacteriaceae bacterium
ACATTTTCACCTTCATCTAAGCCATCTGACGGGGTTAAAATTCCGGCGCGGTTAGGTAAACTCATTTCTAAAGAAACTTCATCAGAGGTAAGATTGTTTAACATTTCAACTAAAAAACGGGAGTTAAAACCTATCTGCATATCGTCTCCTTTATAAGAACACGTTAACCGTTCTTCTGCTTTATTACTGTAATCAATATCTTCAGCAGATATATTTAATTCAGCCCCTGCTATTTTAAGACGTATTTGATGCGTGCTCTTGTTGGAAAATATAGATACCCTACGTACAGAACTTAGCAACTGATTTCTTGAAATGGATAATTTATTAGGATTCTCCTTGGGAATAACAGCCTCATAATTGGGATATTTTCCATCTATAAGCCTACATATTAATTCTGTATTTTCAAAACTGAATTTTGCGTTGCTGTCATTGTATTCAATAGTTACATGAAATTCGGTTGCGGCCAAAATACCTTTTAATAAGGTTAAGGGTTTCTTAGGCATTATAAATTCGGCTACCTGAGAGGCGCTTACATCGCTGCGCTGATACTTAACCAATTTGTGGGCGTCCGTTGCCACAAAAGTTAGACTTTCAGGAGAAAACTGAAAAAACACCCCACTCATTACCGGACGTAAATCATCATTACCTGCAGCAAAAATGGTTTTATTGATTGCTGTTGCTAAGATATCACCTAGTACAGTTGTCGTGCTTGGATTGGCTAGTTCAACTGTTTTTGGAAATTCGGCGCCATCGGCATAGGCTAGGGCATATTTTCCATAATTAGAACTAATTTCAACAGTATGATTTTCAGCAACAATAAAAGTAAGGGGCTGTTCTGGAAAAGTTTTTAAGGTTTCAAGTAACAATCTGGCTGGCAGGGCAATTGTACCGGAACTGTCAGATTCTACATTCAACTCAGAGCTCATGGTAGTTTCTAAATCGGAGGCGGAAACCGTGAGTTTATTTTTTTTAAGATCAAACAAAAAGTTGTCCAATATGGGGAGTGTATTGCTATTATTTATTACCCCTCCCAAGATTTGTAATTGCTTTAGTAAATAGGTGCTAGATACTATAAATTTCATTAGTTATATTTTTTTTGAAATCCTTATTCTAAGTAATTTTAAGCGGAAAAAGGATATTTACTATACCTCAGGTTTCTTATGGATTCGTTGAAACTCCACCAAAACAAAGATATTTTAAATGTCCTTTTTAGAGAAACAAACTTATTAACAGTTATGTGGTGTATTTTCTCTTCCTGTAGCTGTAGAAAAGGACACCAAAAACAAGTGTCAATAGCACGGGAATGCCTATATTGATTAACTGCCATTTGGTTTTCTCGGTGTTGATTTTTTCTTCGTCCAGAAAGGGAATGGCTACTTTTTTATTTCGAATGTTTATAAGTCCGGTATCATCCAAAAGATAATTGAAACTATTCACCAAGAACTCCTTGTTCCCGTAAAAACTATTAGTCCACTTGTCATATCCAAGTTCTAATGGCCTGCCGTTCCGCAATTGATTCTTAATGAAATCCCCGTCAGCAACTACAAGCATTTTATTATGTTTTCCCTGCTCTAAATTTTCTTTCAGATTTAGGGGTTTTACTCTATTGTTGAATGCCGATGTAAACATACCCTCAACAAGAACCGCCAGTGGTTGATTGCCATTTGTGTAATCGTCTTTATTTGGAGGTATATTAAGGATATCCAAACTTATCTGTTTTGGAACACCATCTGTTTTGGATAATGGAGAACTCCATAGAAGCACGGTTTTTTTGTTTTCATTTGGCAACGTATCTATAGTGCTTGCAAACTGAAAGCGAACTGCTTCTATGTTTTTATTGATTGGATGTGTATTTCTGGAAAAAACCATAGGATGATACACCCAGGGAACCGGATTATATTGTGCATTATTACCTTCACCGGCAGCCAAAACTATTTGGGTAAAATACATGTCGTTCACCAGAACCGGGTTTATTCGAACCCCATATTTAAAGAAGAAATCGTTAAGGTTTAAATCGCGCATTATGGCTAAAGAACTTCCTTTTTCATTAAAAAGGCTGTCTAATTCTATCGCTACCTGATCTATAAGCCATACCGATTTGCCACCATTCACAATATACTGGTCCAGCACATATTTTTCAGCATCTGAAAAAGGTGTTGTTGGTTTTGCAATCAAAGCCAAATCAAAGGTTTTTAGTTGATCCAAAACCTTTTGAGGGTTTCCGGAAACCGAATCAAGAGTTATGGCAGCAATATTATAATAATCCCTGACGGTAGTTAAGAAGTCGGCCAAATAAATATCCTCTAGTTCTCCATTTCCTTTTAGTACAGCAATACGCTTCTTATCTTTCAGATTTAATTTATAAAAAGCATCTGCAAAAGCATATTCAAGCGCTTGAACGGAATTGTTTACCCGTTCTTCTGTGGTGGCACCCAACTTATTTTTTAATAATGGAACCTTTATAGTTGTCTCCTGATAATTTACCATTGCCCAGGGAAAAATTATTTCTTGGGACACTTTTCCTTTTTCCTCAACCGTACTGTTTACCGGAGTTAATCCCAAACTTTGTAATTCTGCTATTATTGCCTCGGGTTGCTCCATGTCTTCCAGTGGGTCTATAAAGTTGAACTTTATATTCTTGTTGTTTGAAGCAAACTCTTCTAACAATTGTTGTGTTTCTACTTTCAACTTTATAAATTCTGCCGGAAGGTTCCCGTCCAATAAAACATCAATAATTACGGGAGACATAAATTCGGTCATCGTCTCTTTAGCTTGAGTGGAGAGCGTGTATCTGCTATCTTCTGTAAGATCTATACGCGCATGAAAAAATCCTGCTACACTATTAATGGCAATTAAAAGAGATATGGCCTTTAGTACGGTTAAGAGTTTTGTTTTCATTACCGTGAACTATTTTTAAATTGAATAACAGTAAGAAACACAAAGAAAATGGATAGACTGCTAAAATAAATGAGATCTCTTGAATCAATAATACCCCGTGCAAAACCGTCAAAATGAATTTTCATCCCTAAATTTCTGATAACCAATGAAGTTGCCCCATTTGGAAATAAAGTGGACAAACCCTCGAAGCCATAATACAAGACAAAACATAAAACCAAACTAAGAATAAAGGCAACAATTTGATTCTCGGTTTGTGAGGAACAAAAGACGCCTATTGAAGTATAACAGGCTATTAAAAGGAAGAGTCCCAGATAGGAGCCGAGAACCACGCCCATGTCCAAATTTCCTATGGTCGTTCCCAGTTGAGAAATTGTAAATACGTACAAAACTGTTGGAACAACAGCGATTACCGCTAATATAAAAGTTCCAAAAAACTTACCTAAAACGGTTTGCCAAATGGTAAGCGGCTTAATTAACAATAGTTCCAGAGTCCCTAATTTTTTTTCTTCAGAAAAACTCTTCATTGTTATTGCGGGAATCAAAAACAGAAACACCCAAGGAGCTAATAAAAAGAAGTTTTCCAAATCTGCAAAACCGTAATCAAAAATATTAAAAGGACCTTTAAAAACCCATAAAAATAAACCGTTAAGCACCAGAAATATACCAATTACCAAATAGCCAACAGGGGAGGTAAAAAATGTTTGAATTTCTCTTTTAAATATGGCCAGCATTTCTGTTTTAATTTACCATTTGCAACTTATAAACACTTCAATTCTATGGCTTTTTGACATGTAAAACCTTTGTTTTAGCCCAAACCGATTTGAATAAAACAGATTTGCGGATTATTTCTTGAGTGTTTTTCAAAAGCCGCTCAAAACTACTATTTTTTTCTCTTGTTAAAGCCAGTTTTACGCTTCTTAAAATCATTACAAAAAGTTTATTAGTATGGTATCCCTGTAATCCAGACCAAGCAGGGTTGAAGCACTACCTACGGTATTTAAATCACTTTTATAAATTGCCAGTTCAATATAATCCGAAGAATTATATAAAGCTAATAAATCTCCCGCACCCTTTCGCTGGCTTTTGTCTAAATCAAAATTGATGATGTCGCTGTAATTTGTGTGAATTTCAGTTATTTTTTTATTTCGTGCACTTAATTCAAACTTTCTCCCTTTTCTATAGGCTTCAAAGAGGCTTTTTTGGATATTGGTTATAACATTGCCGTAATTATCTATGTAAATTACACTACCAACTATTGTATCCCCATTGTCCGTTATTCGGGCCGAAAATTCACGAATATCTTTTAGGCCATCAAAAGGCCTTCCAATAACTTCCAAAGTACCCCCACGGGCAATATGACAGGCAACAGTTACAAAGGTATCCATTACGGGAAATGAACTTTTAACGGGTTCCGGAATGTTTATTTCTACCACCTTGTCTGGTTTTATTTCTGAGGTAATTAAACAAATGACACCATTGTTGGCACTTATAAAATAATGTCCATCCACATAAACAACAATATGTTCATTTTCGGGTGTTTTTTCGGCATCAACACCAACTACATGAATGACTCCTGGGGGGAAATTTCTGTACGAATTTTTTAAGATGTATGCACACTCCTGAATGTTAAACGGACTTACCGAATGTGAAATATCAACAATTTTAGCCTCTGGTAGTTCCTTGTAAATTGCCCCTTTTAAGGCACCAACAAAATGATCTTTGTACCCATAATCAGTAGTTAAGGTAATAATTGCCATGAAGCACTGTTGATATGTTTTTGGTTAGGCAAACTAATTTTTTACTTAAGTTTGTTCAACAAAATTACATAAAAAACAACGAATCAAATTATAATTTAAAGACATAACATTTAAACACCCCGCATCTTTGAACGAACTCATCATAGAACTTACAGATATTAGCCCTATGGATTTTTTTGGGCGACAAAATGAGAACATAGACATCCTAAAAAAGTATTTTCCAAAGCTTAAAATTGTTGCCAGAGGCACCAAGATAAAGGTGTATGGCGATGAAGAACTATTGGATGAATTTGATAAACGTTTCGAGATGTTAACAACGCATTTTGCGAAGTATAACAAATTAGACGAAAATGCCATAGAGCGAATTCTTAGCAGTAATGGAAAGGAAACCTATGACGCGACAGGGGCTTCAGGCGAAGTTTTGGTGCATGGGGTTAGCGGTCGTCTTATAAAAGCCATTACAGCCAATCAGCGTAAAATAGTAGATGCAGCCCGTAATAATGATATGATTTTTGCTATTGGACCTGCCGGGACAGGAAAAACGTATACAGGCGTAGCCTTGGCGGTAAAGGCATTAAAGGAAAAACAGGTAAAGCGCATTATCTTGACCAGACCTGCAGTTGAGGCAGGAGAAAATTTGGGGTTCTTACCCGGAGATTTAAAGGAAAAACTGGATCCATATATGCAGCCGTTGTATGATGCACTACGTGATATGATTCCCGCGGAGAAATTAGCACAATATATAGAGAATGGTACCATACAGATTGCACCTCTTGCCTTTATGAGAGGTAGAACATTGGATAATGCCTTTGTGATTTTAGATGAGGCTCAGAACACAACCCATGCGCAGATGAAAATGTTCCTTACACGTATGGGTAAAGATGCCAAATTTTTGATTACCGGAGATCCGGGCCAAATAGATCTTCCTCGCCGTGTAATTTCGGGTTTAAAGGAAGCCCTACTAATCCTTAAAAACATTGATGGAATTGAGATGATTTATTTGGATGAACAAGATGTTATACGTCACCGATTGGTAAAAAAGGTAATAGATGCTTACAAGGATATTGAGCATCAAAACTAAAAGACATCCCATGAAAAATTCTACTATAATAAGCAGCAACTTTACGTTTCCCGGACAGATAGGAGTTTATAAGGGAAAGGTAAGAGAGGTATACTATTTAGAGAATAATATTTTGGTTATGATTGCTACAGACCGGCTCTCGGCTTTTGATGTAGTAATGCCCAAAGGAATACCGTACAAGGGGCAAATATTAAATCAAATTGCAACAAAGATGATGGTTGCTACTCAAGATATTGTACCTAATTGGTTGTTGGCAACTCCGGATCCTAATGTGGCTATTGGTTATGCTTGTGAACCTTTTAAAGTAGAAATGGTAATACGAGGCTATTTATCCGGACATGCTGCCAGAGAATATAAAGCCGGAAAAAGGGATCTATGTGGGGTTTCTATGCCCGAAGGAATGAAGGAGAATGATAAATTTCCAACACCTATAATTACCCCGGCTACCAAAGCAGAAAAAGGAGATCATGATGAGGATATATCCAGAGAGGATATTTTAAGAAGAGGTATTGTTTCTGAAGAAGATTATGTTGTTTTGGAAAACTATACTCAGGCTCTTTTTAAAAGAGGTACGGAGATTTCCGCAGAACGAGGTTTGATTTTAGTTGATAC
>CAYTDS010000127.1:0-6260 GCA_964436555.1 uncultured Flavobacteriaceae bacterium
AGCACTAGAACTGATTTTATATCAAATAGCAGAGCTATACACAATTTGCCACATCTTTTACATACGCGATAGAATTTGTAACTCAGAATTAACTCTGCAGTAAAACGGCTTTGACATAATTGTTGACGATATAGAACACTGGCGTGTTCCTATATCTACAATTATATCAAATACACGGTATGCGCCGTTTTACGCTACAAATATATTTGTTCCATAATTTATATTATGTAAAATAGAATAAGTGGTTTTGAGCCTTTCCTCAACCTAGAATTCATTTACCATTAGATATGCCATTTTAATCTCTGAATCTGCCCCACTGACATCAGTCCAAGCGAAAATTAGTTTATCATTTACCAATTCCATTTGTGGAAAGCCGGAACTTCTTGAAGCATCCATTTCAGAGATGACTATCGGTTTGGAAATAGCGCCGGCGCGATTCACTTTTACAGCTTTTAATTGCGTTATATCATCCGCAGCTTCCATATAACTTACCACAGCGGTATCGTTATCCAATAAAGCAATATCCACACGTCCTAAGGTCTGACTTTCACTTAGCGTCATAGCGGCATCAAAATGTTCGCCGCCATCAGTAGAAAAAATTACCTTAACTTTTGGGATTTCTCCGGCTGCCGTAAACCAAGCTACCGCCAAGGTATTATCTAGCACCGCCGCTTTTGGTCCGTTTACCGGACAGCCATTAATCTGCCATTGATCTTTGTGAATAGTCTTTGGAGCGGTCCATTGCCCATCCACGTACCGCACTATACTGATATCCCTAACCTCCGCATCACTACGATCCCGATACAGCACTACCGGTCCGTTTTTTGTTATCGCTGCTGTGGTCTGACAACAGTCGCACGTACGGGTATCCAACTCCCATTCTTCGCTTATTTCGCCTGTGGCTAAGACTTCTGCTGCCCGAACGGTCATGGCCCCGTGATGCTCGTGTTCCCCGCCTTGCATCGTATTTCGGCCATCCAGCCAGGTAACAAAAAAAGAGCTTTCCTTGTAAGGTAAAAGTGTTACAAACCCATGCTCGGTTGTCGTATTATCGGTATGCAAAGGCAATTGCGTTTGCCAGTAATCCTCCCCTTTCGGCAGCAAATTCAGTTTTACATCATAAGAATAGGTTCCCGATGTTGATTTCTGTAGGATATGCGATAACAAATAACCATTATTGTCTGCTATGGCGGGAAAATCGGCCCAATTCACAAACCAGTCCGCTCCCTGAACTACTTCCTTGGCTTCTCCCCAGACATCGCCATCAAATTCCGAATACTTTAGAAGAATCAAACTATCGCCTTTGGGCTCCATCCAACACATCAGGGTTTTGTCACTTCCACTATATAGAAAAGGAAATTTGGCCCCCTCTCCTGCCGGAGAAATTAGGGTGTGTACTATCGGAATTTCCTCTTTTGAGGTTTTTCTGCACGTTATCATTGTACAAATGACAAGGATAATAAAAGGGAGTATTTTCCGCATTAAGGAACTTGCTTTAATTCCTTCAAACTTTCGGGGGAATCCCATGCTCTGGCACCGCTAATCGTAAACTGTAGCTCCCCTTTGGAGTTGTAGATGAAACTCGTAGGTAGGGCATTGATTTGTTTTTGAGCCAATGAACCGGTAAATTTTAAGTAGATAAAATCAAAACCTTTCTTGTTTTGGAATTCCCTAACGGTTTCCACAGATTGATCCGAAGCAAGCAAGAAAACATAGCGATTTTTTCCCAATAGTTCTTGCGCCCGAAGCATAGAGGGCATCTCTGCTATACAAGGCCTGCACCAGGTTGCCCAATAGTTCAGAATTATCTTCTTCCCTTTATACTCAGTAAGGGCCACCGGATTTCCACTTAAATCTTCAAAATCGCTTTTAACAACAGCCTCATAAGTCAAGGCTTCCGCTTTTAAATGGGGCCTTATTTGCCGATTACTGTCTTTACAAGCAGAACATGCTAGGGTCAAGAGCGATAAAAAAAGAAAGCGAATCACCACGGGTTGGTTTCATTTTAAGCTCCTAAATTACTGAAAATAGTACGGTATCCCAACTGAAAATATCGCTGTTCATCACTTCAAAGAACGGTCAATCCAAAAACTCTTCTAAATTGCGTTTTACAAAGTCCGGAGACGCCTCTGCTAAAAAGTTCAGTATGGGTACATGCCCTGCCCCAATGAGCAGCAAGACCTTATCTTTTCCAATCTCTTGAATTTGAAGGAGGTTGTGAAATATTCTACTGTTCCTACTGTACCACCAAATGGCATTATCCGGTCCGTAGTACTCCTTATCTTCACCCATTTTGAAGGATCCGATTAAATAATGGCCATGACCCAGTCTCAAACGTTCTGTGCTGTTTTGGTACCTTAAGAAATCCAATAATGTTGTGGTTGTTTTTAAGGAATCATCGTGGGCATAAAGATTATAGAAGGCCAAATGCATGAGGGAGTCTGCCTGCCTATTCCTGATACTCCATTGCTGTGTAAAGTAATCCTGTTTGGAAGTATGCGCTGCCGATGTCAGTGTATCCAAATAGCCACGGGCGCCGGCATCTATGGCATATATTCTTTTATGTTTCATTAATTTGCCCATACGAAACCCGATTTGATAGATTTCGTTCGATTTAAGTTCAAACTTTCCATCTAAATAAGCGGTATATAAGGAATCTAGCCAAGGCTGCCTTTCTTTTTGCACTTCAACTGCTATTTTGGTAGGCTGGTACTTTTGAAGTACCTCCAATACTTTCAGTAACTCTTGTTGTCTGCTTTCAGAAAGGATGTCCACCTGATGCTTTGGTTTGTAATCGTCCAAGCCTGCATCATTAAAGTGAAATGTACCTAAAATGAGAAGCTCGGAATGCGGTATAGTTTTGAAATCGGGAACTGTTTGACTAAATCCGCAAATGCTCCAAAGCAGTATAACAACAATAAATATCCAATTTGTTTTCATGTTTTTTCGTAGTGTTTACATAAAGATGATTTTTTTGAATTTTGTTACACTTTTCCGTAGTTGTAGTAGTTATTTTTTAAATAATTAGCTATATTAATTATTTTAAAATATTGATTTTAAATGTTTTATATATAATAACTTCACCTAATAGTTTATAATGGAAGAAACAATTAACTATTTGCTATATTTGCCGCCAATTAGAAAACATGTTATGAAATACGTACTCCTCCCCTTCCTATTTGTTTTAATTTTGGCCTGTAGCACTGACGGTAAAGAAAGTGATTATACCGAACCTAATGAAGTCGAAATTGTAGCGTATATAGCCGATAATAATTTAACTGCCCAGCGCACTACAAGCGGATTGTATTATGTCATTGAAGAGCCCGGAACAGGGGCGCAGCCTCTCGCCACTTCTAACGTTACTGTGGCTTATAAAGGGTACTATACTAATGGAACTGTATTTGATCAAAGCAATGCCAACGGTATTTCTTTTAACCTTCAGGGGGTAATTCGGGGTTGGAGAGAGGGGATTCCATTTTTTAAGGAAGGAGGTAATGGCATACTTTTAGTACCTTCTCATTTGGGCTATGGCAGTGGTAATTATCAAGGGATTCCGGGAGGTTCCGTACTTATATTTGAGGTGCGACTTATTTCTGTGAATTGACGTTTTTGCTTACAACTGTGCCTGAATTTGTTCAAAGTATTCATTACTGAAATCGCTTCGCAGCGCAATCCACATAGGCAGATGGTCAGACATTTTATAGGTCCGCCACAGTTTGTAATCGGCAGTTGGCTTTAACCCATTATCTTCTTCTTCTCTATAGGTATCGGCATCTTCGTCCGTAAATATATATTTAAAGAAGTCAAAGATGTTGGCACCTGTGATATCCAATCGGGCATAACCGGTATTCCGATCCGGTTTCCAAAAAGCAATTTGGTCGTATGCCTTGTCGCGCGCAACATTAGAGCCGGGAATGGATTTCAATGCCTCCGGAATTACAAAGTCCTCCGATTCCAAAGCTTCCATGGTCGGATGCCCCTGCCCTATAATATTAAAGTCTCCTAAAACACCAAGAAATGATTCTTTGTCCTCCTTAAATTCTGTTTTTGCCTTATTGGCCAATGCTGCGGTAAGTTGCTCAATTTCACTACGCCGTTGCTCCAATTGGCGACTGTCTGTGGCGTCGCCGTAGAGTATGTGGACGGTGCATAAGTTAATTTTTAACCAACCGGATTGAAAAGAAATAAGAAAAGGAGTTCTGGCGAACTGCCGCAGCGAATCGTCAAATGAGTTTTCCGGAAAGCGGAGTTTATAATTTGTTCCCGTGATGGCATCACTAGGAATGGTTACGGAGGCCTTACCTCGTTGAGGACTGGTCACGACTGAATTTTTGGGGATGACCAGACTGGATCCGGGCGGAATATCTAAAGTGCTATTTGCAGGCAAAGGAATTTCTAAGTCGGCATCCAATTTTTTTACTGTCCCGGAAGTACGCATGCGAGCGGCATAAATTCCGCTTAAATCTACCGTATCGGGAAGGTTCACTTTAAAGCCATGCTCTAAATTAATGCGTTCCCCAAAGGCAGCTCTGATTTTCCCTCCTTCTTTCAAGGTTAGTTCCCCTGCAATATTTCTAAACTGCACATTGCGACGGTCGTATAAAAAGACCATCCGCTCTCCATTGCCGGCATGACCGTCCGTAACATCAGTGGCAATAAACGACCAATCCGGGCCTAAAATGGACCGTAACTCATAAAACTCTTTTAAACTGGCACCAATTTCCTGAAGCGCAACGATATGGAAATGCGAAATAATTTCAGCGATGTAATAAAGGGCTTCAAAGTCGCGACCTTTAAATTTGCCACCGCCAAATTCCCGTAAATTCCATGTGGCGATACGCACCACTTTCCCGGTTTCATCATTTGTACTATGCTCCTTTAGATGTTTCCTAAGCTCAGTCTGCAGAATACGCAATTTTGCTGCCGTCCGTTTCTTTTTTGCCTTTATGGTATCAGTATCCCAGTTATTTAGAAAAAGTTTGGTATAGAATGGCATACTTTAAATTTTGATCTAAATCTAGTCCAAAAACCATTTTATATAAGGGTAAAATGTATAATTAACCCATAATTCTTTATGATTGGTTTCCGTGCTACTGTGGAGGTATAAATCCCAAAAAGCATACATTAGTTAGCTTTATCCTTTTTTATGTTACCATTATAGGTGATGGTATTGCGTTGGGAGCTGTTAACGATAATAGTTCCTGACAAGTCAGGAAATAGGTTGAGGAAAACCTGATAGTTTTCTGATTTTTCACTTATCGAAAAACGAATGGAATAATAATTCTTTTTAGCATTCTTACTTACTACATATTCTTTTGGAACCCCTCCGAACTCAACACCGGTACTGGAATTATACCCTCCTCCCATCTGTCGTTCTCCAAAATAAGGAAGATTTGCACTAACGGTATCTCCTGCCACTTTTAGAAAACTGGCAGAACCGGAGATATCAATTCTACCTGCACTATTTCCGGGCAGCAGCAATCCACTATTGGAAACAGCCATCATACCCCTGGAGAGCATTGGAGAAATGGAAATGGGTATAATTTCAAAGTTCTTTGATGTTATCAAATCTGTTAGCTCAGTAAGCTCAATTTCCTTTTCCGAAGCGGTACGCGAACTTGTGCAGCCTGTAAAGAGAAAAAGACTTAACAATAAAAACAGAAATTTCATAAGGCATTATAGATTTAATATACTAAGCTTAAGAATAGGCCCTAGAAAGAAAGTTAGTTTAATTTTAAGCACTATTGAAGTAATTTATAATAACATACGGTAACAAGAGTTAATAAGGAACTATTTTTTAAAAGGATTAAAATTAGGCACTCCTGACATTGGATCGATATGTCATAACCCCTCTTTTCAATTCATTGAATTCTTTAATTTGTTGTGTTATAATTTCAAGGTTATTTTTAACCATTTTCCTTCCGCGCTGCAAGGCAGCAATTACATCTAAATTATAGGCAAATAAGTAATCCAGACGCTCTTTTAATGTAGTGTATTGTTCGAACATAGTGTACGTTTTAGGCTCACATGTGTAACAGCTAAGTTGGGTTTTTAATTGCAACAAGTCCTGATTATTACGTTCCAACAGCACAATGCAATTATTTGTATTTTTTTCAAAGGATGAAGAACGATTTGATGATTTGGTTTCCATAGCGGGCAAGTTTTTGGGTTTTAGCAATTTAGCTAGCAAGAAGTTACGAAATATTCATCAAAGTAAGAAGAACAAAATGTAAGAAAAGCCGACTTTAACTTTTCTTAAT
>CAYTDS010000128.1:0-4187 GCA_964436555.1 uncultured Flavobacteriaceae bacterium
AACAATTTTTTCTTTTTAATCATGTCAGCAATTCCTTGCGGCATCACTTCTTCCCAACCTGATTCGTTATTAATTATTTTCTTTAAGACGTCTCTTGAGAAAATATGCAAAATTTCCGGATCGTAATCTATAATGTCTACTACTTTACCATTATACTTAAAAAACTTGTAAAGTTCTTTCATTCTAGGGTGTACCTTGACATTATTACTGGTCATAATTTGTCCGGTTTCTTCATTTTTCATGGGATATAGATACACTTTCAAATCTTTAAAAAACAACTTGCCAAACGCCTCTAAAATACCACCACTTAAGTGCCTGTAGTACTTTTCGTCAAATACATCTACCAAATTATTTACACCCATGGTTAGTGCCATTCTTGCCTTAGTAAAATCACTAAAGTACTCCACGAGTTTATAGTATTCCTGAAATTTGGAAATCATTACAGTGTGTCCTAATGAACAAAGTAATTCCGCCCTGTCCATAAAGTCCTGCTCATCTATTTCTCCTGATGCTTTGAGGTTAGAAAGTGTAATTTCAAAAATTACAATTACATTCTCTTCTTCAACAGTTTGTTCTCTAATGAAAATCTCATAGGATTTTTGAAGCATATCCATGTTTACCTTGGTCACTGGTCTAAAACTTCCTCTTAAAGCTAGAATGTTTCGTTTATACAAAATAGCAGCGGGTTGCAAGTTGTTCCCGTCCGGACCAAACATTACCGCATCGGTCATATCATTTCGTATCAGTTGCAGACTCATCAACCTGTTATCCACATTTTTAAAGTGTGGCCCTGAGAAATTTATCATATCAATCTCTAAAGTATCTTTATCTATATGATCATATAGGTATTTTAAAAGTTTTCTAGGCTTATCGTACTTAAAGAAGGCTCCATAAATAAGGTTTACACCAATAACTCCCAAGGTTTCTTGTTGTAGTCTTGCTTCGTTCTGTTTAAAGCGAATGTGAAGTACTATTTCATCATATTCTTTTTGCTTAGGATCTAGTTGATATCGGATTCCTAACCAACCATGCCCTTTATACCGTTTGGAAAAATCTATCGTTGCTACGGTATTTGCATATGAAAAAAATAGTCGCTCTGGGTGTGCTTCCCTGCTAATTCTATTTTCCATATTTTGCATTTCATGGGAGAGCATTTTTTTTAGACGCGGTTGTGTTACATATCGCCCATCTTCTTCTATCCCATAAATGGCATCACTAAAGTCCTTATCATATGCGCTCATCGCTTTTGCAATAGTACCTGAAGCACCACCGGCCTTAAAAAAATGAGCTGAGGTTTCCTGACCTGCACCAATTTCTGAGAAAGTACCGTAAATATCTGGATTCAGGTTTATTCTAAGTGCCTTAGCTTTAATAGAAGGTATATTTTCAAATGCAGTTTCCTTATTTACAAAAGAACTCATGTTAAGAATTTTTAGTTAAACAAAGTTAACAACATTGCCCAATCTACTAAATAAATAAGTTATAAATTTGATTTAAAACCTCATAACAGTTGAAAATTACGTTTTTAGGCACCGGTACATCTCAGGGAATTCCGGTAATTGGTAGTAGGCATCCGGTTTGTCTTAGTAAGGACCCAAAAGACAAGAGGTTACGTGTTTCTGTAATGTTATCTTGGGACAATTTTAATTATGTGATAGATTGTGGACCCGATTTTAGACAACAAATGCTTACCCACAGGGTCTCTAAATTAGATGGGATTTTATTTACACATGAACACTCAGACCATACGGCAGGGATAGATGATATTCGGCCATTTTTTTTTAGACAAGGTGATGTTCCAGTCTTTGCGCACGAACGGGTAATTGATTCTTTGAGGCAAAGATTTGATTATATTTTTGCGGATGTTAACAGATATCCGGGCGCACCGGCAGTTCAGGTGAATATCGTAAAAAATAATAGTCCATTTAGGATTGGAAACAAGATGGCTATCCCGGTGGAGGTCTTGCATAACCGACTTCAGGTTTTCGGGTTTCGTGTTGAAGATTTTGTTTATTTGACTGATGTTAAAACAATGGTGGAAGAAGAGATTGATAAACTTAATAATGTTAAAATATTAGTTGTCAACGCCTTAAGAGAAGAGCCGCATCATTCACATTTCAATCTGGAAGAAGCGCTTACATTTGTGGCTAGAGTGAAACCGCAAAAAACCTACTTGACGCATATAAGTCATCTTTTAGGTTTTCACGAGGAAGTAGAAAAAAGATTACCCAAAGACGTACATTTAGCATATGATAATTTAATTTTGACACTCTAAATCCTATTAAAAAGAATGAAAAGTAAAATATTCTTATACCTGTTTGTATTTGCTGCTCTAATCATATTATATCAGTTTATAAGTGCAAATAAAATCATTGATAGCGGGGAGGATAAATTAAAGAAATTTGAATCGGAACTAATCCGGTTGAAAGATTCCGTTCAAAATTTAAATTTGAAGGTTTTGGATATGCAGTATTTTTCTTTGGAAAATAATGATGATGCCTTAGCGTATTACGACCATTTAAAGTTAAACGATCCTTCTCGTTATATTGCCGATAAACTGTTGGAAACTAATGAGAGAAAAGGAAGTAATCCTTTAGTTCCTTATGAAGGTATGGAAGGAGATTTTAAAATTAATAAAATTAAAATATTAAATCATAAATGGATTATTGCCGATTTTTCTGATGGAAAATTCTGGGGTGAAATCTTTCTGAAATATGAGCTTAAAGATGATATGGGAGTAGACTTTACGCTTGCAGATCATCTACTCTACACTAGAAGTAATTAAATTTTTGATTGTAGCCACTTTTTAAAAGCGTAGAAGTTTTGTGGAGCGACTCCGTGGCCAACAGGAAATTCCTCATAAACAAAATCAACTTTCAATTTTGTCAATAATTCGGGTGCCATTTGCGCCCATTCTACTGGAATTACCTGGTCTACAGATCCATGCGAAGCATATATTTTTAAGTTGCTATGGTCTTTGGATTCATATCCATCTAAAAGTATTTTTTGATTAATGTATCCGCTGAGGGCAATCACATTCTTTATTTTTTCAGGGTAGGAGAGGGCAACTGCATAACTCAGAATAGTCCCTTGACTAAAACCTAGTAAGGTTACATTGTCAATATCCAAATAATAGGTGTTACAGGCTTCCTCGATAAAAGCAACAATTTTATCTCGGGAAGTTATGGCTTGTTTATCATCGCTCCACTTACCAAATTCAGCATCAAAATTAATGGCGTACCATGCATAGCCAAAACCATCCATGCCATATGGAGCCCTAACTGAAATTATACAAAGTTCTTTTGGTAGTTCTTCAGCAAAAGAAAACAAATCTTCTTCATTGCTACCATACCCATGAAACATAAAAAGAACAGGAATATTTCCCTGCGATAGGATAGAAGGTCTAATGATATGTTCCAGAGATAATGGGGCTGTTGTCATTCTATTGAATAAAAGTAAACCATTTCTGAAAGTAGGGTCCAAATATAGGAATAAGCTGTTTTTTATCACTTAATGCACCAACAAAGCCGTACCCCCAAAGTACCAGATAAAAAACATAGAGCCCATACCATGCATATTCATTAAACCAAACACTTAGAAATAAAGCAAAAGCGTGAAACAATAGGTGGGTTCCAAAAGCTTGTCGTATATGAAAACGGGCAAAATCATGTTTTGGTTCCATATTTATACTCATAGCAATCAATGAACCAATAATCGTAAGGTATGCAATAATGGCAGCGTTTTTTCCTTCGTTTTCCAAGAGAACTAATTTATGCAGATAACAAATTTATAAAAAAAGAGGCCAAAACAGCCTCTTAAAATTACTTGGTTTTCAACTTAACTTTTTATTCCCCAATTGTTCCAATTAAGGGTAACTTTTTTTCCTGAAGATTTACGGCATTTATAATTCCGATGATGGCCAAAGCTAGTACGCCCAATCCGATGATAGTGCTTAAAATTGCTAAGGAAAACGGAAGAAAAAATCCGAGAATATAGTTTGCAACACCTAATATAGCAACTCGTACAGCTTGCCCAATATGAAATTTGGCAAACTCATTTTTCTTGTCATTGTTCATTAAATAAGCAATTAAAAGTCCAATCAGTGTTATGTAGCTGATTATGGCAATGGTTTTTCCATCTTCTTTTGTTTGGAGTGTCATTTTCTTCTTTTTTATGGTTAGTAAATA
>CAYTDS010000128.1:4287-6217 GCA_964436555.1 uncultured Flavobacteriaceae bacterium
AGTTTGGTGGAGGTTTCACCTTCATTAACAATACCCTTTCCGGCAATCTTTATATCCATTGGAAATGAATGTATTAGGCCATCAAAATTTTGAGTGTACTGGAGCGCTATTTTTAAAAGATTAGCGTTGTAAACCGGTCTCTTGAAATCATAAAAGCCAACCGCTCCTGCATTTTTCATGTCATATAGCTCTGCAAGATGTTCTCCTTCCGATTTAACAGTCAAGCTCCCTAGAGGATGTAGGTTTACCGCATGATTCTTGGCTGCATTTAATAAAAAAATAATATCCGAGCTACTGTCCGGTAAAGGATGGGAATTGGGATTAAGAATTAGGTCGGTAAAACCACTTTTTGCAGCGGTCAGTAGACCATTTGAGATTGTTTCTCTTTCTTCATAACCTGGCTCTCCAAAGCTTACACTTGTATCAAACCAACCCAAAGAAACATGGAGATTTTTTAAATTAATAACCTTGGTTTTATCATCAGCATTGATAGTTGTGGCTATTTTCGAAATTATTCCATTTTCTATTAAAAGGTCTCGCTTTTTAAGGTGGTGCTCCTTATTGGAGACATCTACAATAATAGCAGATTTTAAAAGTAAGTTCATTTAAGGAATTTTTGAATAAGTACTTCAACCAAAATAAAAAGCATTGCTAAAATAATAAACCATTTCCAAAGCTCCGTCACCAAATTATCTTTTTCCAAACTTTTAAAGAGGGCAGGTATAGAGGTCTGGTAAGAATTCGCTTTTATATTGTCAGTATTCAAATACACCAGATTACTTTCCGTTCTTGGATAATTGAAACTTATATTTCCAACATTTGTTTCCCCATTTATGATGTTGAAAATACCATCTTCCCAGAGGTTTTCATCAAAGAAAAGGCTTACTTTGTTTGCTAAGGATTGTTGCTTTGGAATAAACTCATAATCGTCCTTTACTATTTTAATTATGTTGTCTTTTTCCAAAAGCACAGGAATATCCAATTGATTTGTAAATCCAATTACCTGATACAATTCGGGTAATTTTAAGCTGTTAATGCCCATTTTATAGAGCGTTGGTACTATTAGCGGGGAGTTTTTAAAATTAGAATTTTCTGTAGCTATGGACGCAGTAAAAGCATAAATTCCATTTAAACCAACCAAAAAAGGATCACCATTTTCAAAGGATAAAATAGGTGGCGCGTTAGTTTTGATTTTCAAATAACTAAAAACTTTTGGATATAAAAAATTGGTTACTTGTTTTTCAAAAACATTAGTGTACAATGGATGGGAAAATGCAATGTTTGAAATATTTCTTTCAGCTGTTATTTTTTCTGCAAAAGCGGTTGCAAAAAAAGGATTCAGCAATTGATTATAGGTGTTTATATCCGGCTCATTTGAAGGTATAATTACCAGACTGCCACCGTTGGTAGAAAAAGACACCAGGGCGTTGTAAAGCCCATTGGGAATAGCTTTAAGCTCATTCAGAAAAATAATATTTTGAGATTCTAACAGCGAGTAATTAAGGTTTGACGGGGGATAGGACAAAAATTGAAATTCCTTTTCAGTAAAAATGCGCTTTAAATAATCAGCATTTCCTTCATTGATAACTAATACTTTAATTTTTTCTTTCTGGTTAATATTGAAGAATAGTTGATTATCATAGCTTAAGCCGGATTCCTGTATTTCAATTTTTGCATCAATAACTTCATCTTTTGCTAGTGTAAAATCAATTTTAGCCTTTCTGTCTGAATCAAAAACTGCCGAGGTTTTCGCAATTAATTTAGCTTTATTAAAAAGTGACACCGGCACGCTTTCTATTTCGCTATTGCTGCTTAACAAAACGGTAAGCTCTAAATTCATCTCATTTGTACTATTTATGAAGGCCGAATCTATAGCGATATTCCCTATTTGGGAAGGCACCAATTTTACCAAGTGCGACTGTATATTTCC
>CAYTDS010000129.1:0-6214 GCA_964436555.1 uncultured Flavobacteriaceae bacterium
GTAATTATCTTTAAAGAATTACATCTCTAACTCTCCGGTGCCAACTCCACTTCCAAACCCTCTAAAGCTTCCGTAATATGGATTTGGCAGCCCAGTCGGCTATTGTCTTTCAAATAAAATGCCTCCGATAACATGGCTTCTTCTTCATCTGATTTTTCGGGAAGTTCGTGGTTGGAAGTTACATAACACTGGCAGGATGCACACATGGCCATACCACCACAGATACCTATAGTACCCTCGGGAGCCAATTCGTAGGAACGTACTACTTCCATTAAATTCATATTCATGTCTGTAGGCGCATCTATTTCGTGTACGACACCGTCTCTATCGGTAATTTTCAGTTTTATATCAGTCATGAAAAGTGGGACCAAGTGGTCTTATAAAATGGGTAAATCAAACCATGTTTGTTGTTTGGGTTAGGGGCAAAAGACTTCTAGCCAATATTAATCACCTCTTCTATTTGAGGTGCATATTTTTTAATGGTCATTTCCACTCCGCTTTTCAGGGTCATTTGGTTTACGCTGCAGCCTACGCAAGCACCTTCCAATTTCACTTTCACTGAATTGTCATTATCTATGGAAATCAGAGAAATATCGCCTCCATCGCTTTGCAGGAACGGGCGAATCTCATCCAATGCCTTTTCAATATTTAATCGTAGCTCTTCTTTTGTCATTCTTATTTCCTTTTAACAGCCGAACAGCCGGCCATTGTTGTTATCTTAATTGCCTCCGTAGGTGGTAAATCGGTATTTCTGTTTACCACCTCTTGGACAACATTTCTGGTTAACGCTTCAAATGCTGCCTCTATTGGTGTTGCCGTTTGCATGGCAGCCGGTCTACCAACATCTCCGGCTTCTCTGATACTTTGCACCAAAGGTATCTCACCTAAAAATGCTACGTTCATATCTTCTGCCAAATGTTGGGCGCCCTCTTTTCCAAAGATATAGTATTTGTTATTGGGTAATTCAGCCGGTGTAAAATACGCCATATTTTCTACAATGCCCAATACCGGAACGTTTATCGCTTCTTGCTGAAACATAGCTACCCCACGACGAGCATCGGCTAGAGCCACTTCTTGCGGTGTACTTACCACCACTGCACCTGTTATGGGAAGGGATTGCATAATGCTAAGGTGAATATCTCCGGTCCCGGGAGGAAGATCGATCAACATAAAATCCAATTCACCCCAATGCGCGTCAAAAATCATTTGATTTAGCGCCTTGGACGCCATAGGACCTCTCCATATAACTGCCTGATTGGGTTGGGTAAAAAATCCGATAGATAATACCTTTACCCCATAACTTTCAATGGGTTTCATCTTGGATTTCCCTTCTATGTTGACCGCTAAAGGTTTTTCACCCACAACATCAAACATAATAGGCATGGAAGGTCCGTAAATATCTGCATCCAATAACCCTACTTTAAATCCCATCTTTGCCAGGGTAACAGCTATATTAGCCGTTACGGTTGACTTCCCCACTCCGCCTTTCCCAGAGGCAATGGCAATAATATTCTGAATTCCGGGAATGGCTTTTCCTTTGATTTCATTTACTTTCGGCTTTACGGGCGCATCTACTTTAAGGTTTACGGTAATTTTCGCCTTTTCGTACACTTTGGCGTGAATTACTTTCAGAATTTCGACCTCGGTTTTCTTACGTGCCTGAAGACTTGGGTTGTTTATGGTTACATCTACTACCACTTCATCTCCAAAAACCATGACGTTGGTGACGGCACCACTATCAACCATATTTTTCCCTTCTCCCGGAACGGTTATGTACTCTAAAGCTTTGAGAATGTCTTTTTTATCTAATTTCATGGGTGTCGTAATTCATTTTCAGTTCTATTAAAACTGATTCTAAATTGCAAAGATACAGTATCCGCATGATAATTTAAAGCTGCGATATTGAAAACCGTTTGGAGGAAAAATGGTGCGTATTCTCTTAAAAGACCGGTTTCTATTGTAGCTCCTTCCAAGGATCCCAAAAATGTTTTTCAAAATCCACTATTTGATTATTTACCACTTCGATACCTTCGTTTTCTAGCAGTTGTTGCATTAAATTCGTTCCATCAAAATGATGCTTTCCGGTGAGCAATCCCTTTTTATTGACTACCCTATGCGCGGGAACATGCTCCATATCCCCGGCACCATTCATAGCCCAACCCACCATTCTTGCACTTCTGGCGGTGCCCAGATATTTCGCAATCGCTCCATAAGAAGTAACCCTTCCATACGGAATCAGGCTGGCCACCTCATATACTTTTTGAAAGAAATTTTTATTCTCAGGATTCATTATTTGTAAAATATCCTAAAGATTGTTATGACCAATAAAATCACCATCAAAGCACTTAAAATATAGTTGGCATTTTTAGAAAATCTGTGGGTTTTTACTTCCAGTTTATTGAAATAGATGGTATATAGATACAAAACTGTAAAGGTCCCCAAACCGGCAGCTAATATAAAAATAAGGGTGTCCGCTATTTCGAACTTAATCCACCCGGAGGCATTCCACATCGCATTGAGTCCGCTGTAATATGGGATAGTTAATAAATTTACCGCTGCTAAAAGTGCGCCTTTGAAAAAACTGTTTCGCTTACTTACCTTATCAATTTTTATAATTTTTACTTTCTTTGTTCTGGCTTTTACAAAAAAATAGATAGCAAAAAAAGCAAATACACCCAATGCTATTTTGAACAAAAGATCTATTACTTCCGGATTACGAAACAAAAATTTAGAGACTAATACAGCTATGTAGGCCTGAAGAATAATTACTGTAGAAACACCAATACTATAGATAATCCCATTAACTTTTCCTTTTTCTACACTGGTTTTAGCAGCGTTCATATTTAAAAGACCCGGGGGAACGGTTGCCATAAAAGCAGCAGAAAAGGTTACAAAAAAAAGGATTAATAAGTGTTCCATAGGTTACGAAATCCTGAATTGAATATAGGTGATTGGTTTTCCTTTCTCAAGATACTGCTTTTCGTAGAAAGTTTGGATTTCCAACACTTCCTTTGGGCTGCCTTCGTTGGTATAGATGTTGTGATTGGAATAGAGCACCTCCTGACCCATACCATGTAACAATCCCAATGTATACCCATGCATAAATTCACTATCAGTCTTTAGATTGATTATGCCACCGGGTTGTAGAATCTTTTTATATTTCTCCAAAAATTTCTGATTGGTGAGGCGGTGTTTGGTACGCTTGTACTTAATTTGAGGGTCTGGAAAGGTAATCCAAATTTCGGAAACTTCACCGGAAGCAAAAAGTTGATCAATCAGCTCAATTTCGGCTCGTAAAAAAGCAACATTTTCCAATTTATTTTCTAGAGCATTTTTTGCTCCTTGCCAAAAGCGAGCTCCCTTAATGTCAACGCCTATAAAATTTTTCTTTTTAGTAATCCTTGCCAATCCAACCGTATATTCTCCCTTTCCACAGCCCAACTCAAGCACTATAGGATTGTCATTTTTAAAAAAGGTATTCCACTTCCCTTTTAAAGAAAATAACTCTTGCTCTACCTCTTCCCGTGTTGGTTGAATTACATTTTGGAAGGTTTTGTTCTCGTTAAATCTTTTGAGTTTATTCTTGCTCCCCATTTCCGCAATAAAAATTATTAGCGAGGCAAAGCTAAGAAAATAGGGTTGGATTAAAAACAAGACAGTTTTTGGTTGACAGTGATAGTTGGTAGTTAAACCATTCTACAAAAAGGCATCAACCAATAATTTTATACCTTGTTTTCTTCTGCTTTTTCCAGTGTGAAAGAAAATTCGGAACCAACATTGACGGCACTTTCCACATAAATTTTTTCTTTATGTGCTTCTATAATGTGCTTTACGATAGCCAATCCCAAACCTGAGCCGCCTTCGTTTCTACTACCACTTTTATCTACCCTGTAAAATCGTTCAAAAAGTCGGGAAATATGTTGCTTTTGAATACCTTCCCCGTTATCCGTAACCCGAATAATGACTTTATTTTTTATCAGGTTTTCAACACTTACCTCGGTAGTTCCGTTATCATTTCCATATTTAATAGAATTTACCAGAAGATTGGTAAGCACCTGCTGAATTTTTTCTTTATCGGCTCTAACATAGATTGGATGTTTGTATTCCATATCAAAAGTCAAAGCAATGTTTCTTTTGGCAGCACGCATTTCCAAAAGGTCGAAAACACTACGAATGAGTTCAATGATATTAAAATCTGTGTAATCCAGATTTAAATCTCCTACCTCCAATTTTGTAATTAAATCCAGATCTTTTATAATGTATATGAGCCTTTCTACTCCTTTATTTGCCCTTTGCAGATACTTTTTACGCACGTTTCTGTCGTCTATGGCGCCATCAAGTAGTGTTAAAATATAACCTTGAACTGTAAATAGCGGAGTTTTAAGTTCATGGGACACATTTCCCAAAAAATCCCGTCTATATTCTTCTCTAATTTTTAGGGTATCGATTTCTATTTTCTTGTCTTTTGCAAACTTTTCAATTTCTTGAGTTAATGTTTGCATATCCGTGGTTATGGTTCTAGAGGCAAGTGAAGAAGATTCTAGTAGCGAAACATCATCGTAAATTCGCTTTATGCGCTTGTAAATGAATTTTTCTACCCTAATTTGAATAATTATGAACGTAGTTATGAAGGCAAGAGCTCCAAAAATGGCGAGAATCACCCAATTTATTTGGTTTAAAAAATATTGAATAACTCCCAGTAAAATAGTTAAGATTACAGCTATAATCAGTGTTGAGCGAAAAGCAAATTTATATGACTTCTTTAGTCTTATCGCCATTATAACACAAACTTATACCCAACACCTTTTACGGTTTTAAAATTATCATCACCTATTTTCTCCCGTAGTTTTCTAATGTGAACATCTATGGTCCGCCCACCCACAACAACCTCATTTCCCCAAACCTTATCCAAAATTACTTCTCTTTTGAACACCTTGTTGGGTTTAGAGGTAAGGAGTGCTAAAAGCTCAAACTCCTTCCTAGGAAGAACAATTTCCGCTCCGTTATTTATAATCTTGTACTCTTCTCTGTTAATGGTAATGTTACCCACCTTAACAATATCATCTAACTCTACAACTTCTTCGTCTTTAAATCTTCGTAAAAGTGCTTTAACCTTGCTTACCAAAACCTTGGGCTTAATAGGTTTGGTAATATAGTCATCTGCCCCGGCTTCAAAGCCTGCCATTTGCGAATAATCTTCTCCTCTTGCGGTTAAAAAAGTAATTATTGTGTTTTCCAATCCCGGCGTACTCCGAAGTGTTTCACAAGCCTCAATACCATCCATTTCCGGCATCATTACATCCAAAATAATGAGATGCGGCTTCTTTTTTTTAGCTTTTGCAACACCCTCAATCCCGTTTTTTGCTGTAAAAACTTCATAACCTTCCGAAGAAAGATTGTAACTCACAATCTCTAAAATATCCGGCTCATCATCTACTAAAAGTATTCTAATGTCCTTTTTTTTCATGGCGTTTGGCGAATTGATTAATTCGGCAAAAGTAAAGATAATACTATTATACCAGACTCGCTTAACATTCATTTAATATGATAACATTAAGATAACGCTAATAAAATAAATGTTTAACCTGCACGTAACCTGACTTTTACAACAGGGGGGTTTCTTTGCATCGTTCAATTGTTAAAAATTCTTAATGAAAATTATTATTGCGATTTCTGCATTCTTTTTATCCCTGCTATCTTTTTCACAAGCTCCCGGTTCTGTTGCAGGGACCATTACCGATAAAGATTTTGATAATGAGCCTCTTGCTTTTGCAAACATTCTATTAAAGGGAACCGAAAAAGGAGGTAGCACAGATATTGATGGCAAGTTTGAGATTTCTAATGTTGAGCCCGGAGAATATATACTTATAGTTAGTTTCTTGGGTTACGAAACATTAGAATTACCAATTACCGTAACAGCAAACAGGGTAACTACTGTGAGCACAGGCTTAGGAGCCGGAGCCGTTAGTTTAGATGATGTTGTGGTAACCGTAGAACGAAGACGAAATACCGAAGCGGCTATAATGATGGAAGTTAAAGATGCCATACAGGTGGTTAGTGCTATTTCCGCAGAACAAATTTCTAAGGGCACAGACGGGAATGCAGCCGAAGCTATTTCCAGAGTTCCCGGTGTAACAGTAATAGAGGGCAGATTTGTTTTAATACGGGGTCTAAGCGAACGCTATAATAATGTCTTAATAAACAACTCTGTTGC
>CAYTDS010000130.1:0-1911 GCA_964436555.1 uncultured Flavobacteriaceae bacterium
AATTCAGGATAAATGATTCCTAGGTACTTTTTTAAATCGCCTACAGTTTTGGATTTCCGTTGCCCAAACTCACTGGATTTGGGTATAGACAAAGAAGAACTACCCACAATATCTCTGGTTACTCCAAATAACAAAATGTTCATTATTATCCTATGATTTCTTTGCTTGGCACTTTTAATAATTCCGGGCTTTTTATAAAAGGCTGTTTGGTAAACAAGTTTCCGGTTGCAGCCTTAAGTGCATTTGCAACAGCTCCACCGGCAGGGGGAAGTGATGGCTCCCCTAGTCCGGTTGGAGATAATTCATTCTTGATAAAATATGCATCCACTATTGGGGCCTCTTTCATCCTTATAAGTCTAAAACTATCATAATTTTTGTACTGAGGAACGCCATCCTTAAAAGTGAAGTCGCTATACATAGCATGCCCAATACCATCTATTGCGCCACCTTCTACTTGATTCTTGGCTCCGGATTCATTAATTACAATTCCACAATCTGAAACACACGTAATTCTTTTTACAACGGGTTCTCCATCAACAATTTCAACATCTGCAACTTCTGCTACATGAGAGTTATGACAATAATAAGAAGCAAAACCCTGATATACCCCTTCTGGTTTTTTTCCCCATCCCGATTTTTCAACAGCAACCTTAATAACCTCTTGCATACGTTCAGGAGAATAGTGAATATTTTCATCTGTTGTACCTTTCACTTTCTCTAAAAGATCTAAACGTAACTGAATACTGTCTTTACCTAACTTTTCAGCCAATTCCTCAAAAAAGCTTTGATCTGCATATGCTAAGAAGTTAGTATAAGGCGCGCGCCATGCTCCAGTAGTTACATTGCTTTTAAAACTGGCGATATCTACCTGATAATTGTCGATTGCCCCTGCCGGGAAAAAATGAGCTATAGCACCATACATACTATCGTTTACGGCTGCTTCTTTCAAAGAATATCCGGTAATTTCACCGTTTTTAATACTTGCTTTAAATCTGTATTTCGTTGCAGGACGATAAACACCTGTAGTCATATCATCTTCCCTTGTAGAAACCATTTTTACCGGTTTATTAATAACACTAGAAATTTCCACAGCTTCCAAAACAAAATCTGAATAAAGTCTTCTTCCAAATCCACCACCAATACGTGACATTTCTACATGAACCTCCGAAAGATCGCGTTCCAATAATTCAGCCACAGCCTCTGCTGCAGATTCCGGCGTTTGGATTGGCCCTATTATATGAACTTTATCTGCTGTTACATTTGCAAAACAATTCATAGGCTCCATACAGTTGTGCGGTAGAAAGGGAGCCTCGTAAGTGCGTTCCACAATTTCATCAGCTTCTGCGAAGGCCTTTTCAATATTACCGTCTTTTCTGTATGTAGTAAACTTTTTACCATCCAACAAATCAAAAAGCTGTTTGTCTTGAGACTCCGTACTTTCTAAAGGAGTTCCATTTGCCCACGTTGCCTTAATTGCCGCTTTTCCTTTAAAAGCACTCCAAGTATCTTTTGCAATTACAACTACTTTCTCAGTTCTACCTAATTTAACGGTCCAATTAATTTTTTCTTTATCCAACAGAGCCAGTCCCTTTTCACCAATCTTGATTACATCCATAACTCCAGGTATTGCCTTGGCTTCTGTAGCATCAAAAGACTCTAATTTTTGGCCAAAAGCAGGGGGTCTTAAAATGCTGGCATATACCATTCCCTCTGTTTTATAATCCATCCCATACAAAGGCTTTCCTGTAATTATTTTATCAATATCAACGTTTACGGGATTGGTTCCAATAATCTTGTAATCTTTTGGCTCTTTTAAGGTAACATTCTCCGGAACCTCCAAAGCCGCAGCCTCTTTGACAACATCGCCATAACCTAAAGTTGCACCACTAGCATTTGTGATAACTCCTTCGC
>CAYTDS010000130.1:2011-4551 GCA_964436555.1 uncultured Flavobacteriaceae bacterium
TCTTTCCAAGCTTGCTGTACCGGATGAGAACCATCCTTTGAAAGGCCCTCTATGGTAGTTACCGATTTTCCCTCTACTTGATCCATGGTTAGGGAACAACTACGAACAGCCTGACCGTCCAAGTGAATTGTACATGCCCCACATTGGGCAATACCACAACCATATTTGGTTCCCACCAAATCTAAATGATCTCTTAAAACCCACAAAACCGGAGCATCTTCACTGGCTTCAACTGATTTTAATTCGCCGTTAATTTTTACATTATAAGTTGGCATAATTATGTTTTTAGGATGGTTTGTTGCAAAAAACTAATTTTATTCCTTGAAAGTTATTAAAAAATTAGGCCGTTTCTATTTTATTTAACAGTTTTTTTAAAAGTTTAAGAAACTTTACACAATTGAAGCTACATTCTTCTTCAAAACCTTTCTTATTAAGGAGTGATACTGTAATGAATTACCATATTACTAATCTACAAGTTTAACCAGTACGTCATTTTTAAGGTAAGCGACCAATCTCTTCCTGTAAAGGGCTCTAGTAAGTAATTATTTGTATAGACCAAGAACAAATCAGAAGCGGGTTTATACCTCCATTGGAGTCTGGAGTTAAGGTTAAAGTTTCTTGACTGCTCGTTGTATTGAAATAAGTTTGCAAAAAATAATTTATTCGAAAAAGTGATATCCACCTCAGAACCTACTAGCCAGAATTCGTTTGTATTCCATGGTGCAGGGAGTTGTATTTGATTATAATTTACCACAGCATTCAAACGCACGTAAGGCTGAAAACGATAACCAAGAGTACTATTCAAGGCAGTCCGATTTCCATCCATATAGTACCTTCCAAAGCGACCACCAAACGTATAGGTCCATAAGCTCTGCGGTTTGGATGTGAAGTCAAATGCCATCCCGTTCCAATGGTGTTTTGTTCCTGCTGCTAAGGTCTCCTTACCTAAACCCGTTGGATCGAAAGGTGCTAATAATTCTATGTATTCGTTGAATGCTGCAATATTTAAAAGACTTCGGGTTCTAAATTCTATAAGATATTCAAGCAAATTAAGATAATCGGTCTGCCTAAAATTTTCATTAAAAAAATAAAGCCCATTCATTCTGGGGCCGTGACTCAAAATCTTTCCGCCCTTGGGAAAAAATGAATGGCCCACGTAAGAGGTTAAATTGACATATCCCGTTCTTGGCACAAAACCCACTTCTGACGTATACCCTTCTTCAACCCATTCTTCCTGAATGCGCCAATTCCATTGTCTGCTTTTATATTCCAAATGAGCTGCTTGGGTGATTCCACTTCCAAGGCTTTTTGGTGCAAAGGATTTTAAAAAAAATGCTTTTCCGGTCCACAAATTGTCCGAGGATGCTAAATTGTATTCTAATCCTAAGTTTCGATTGAATTTAGGGTATAAGGTGCGCAAAGAATCAGCCTCAGAAGGATATTTTAAAGATTCCTTGTTGACAAGCATCAGGCCAATACTGGATCGACTAAATACTCTACGTTGTAGTGAAAGCACGGCAAAATTTTGATTGGGTAATCCAATTGCGTCAATACTGGCGGTCTGAATATCCATAAGCCCTAAACGCCAATTTTCATTCAGATTTCCGCTCAATCGAATCCCTGCATCTATAGGTACACCCAACCCAATTCTTCTAGAGAAAAAGGGGCGAATATTGGAGTACCCAAAGTTGGCAAACAAGTCGCCATTTTCTAAAAAAAACTGTCTTCTTTCCGGGAAAAAAAGTTCAAATCGATTCAAATTTGTTACTTGTCTATCTACCTCTACTTGGGAAAAATCAGGATTTATGGTCACATCTAAATTAAGGGATGATGTTACACTAAATTTTACATCGCCACCTACTTTTTTTTCATAGTTTGTTTCTGCATTATTAAGAACGTCTTTGGTTATTGCCCCAAGACTATATGGAATTAATGATATATTCGTTCCTGGTGAGGGTGGCGGAGCGTCCCAGATCAAGACTCCGGTATACGCTAATGAGGCTGTAGGAAACTGTCTTGGAATAGGAGTCCAACTGGATTTTTCACCGGATTTAAGGTCTAGTCTACTAAAGTTTATACCCCATTCCGTAACCCCCTCTTCATAGCGAATAGATTTAAAAGGAATGGCCATTTCCAAAACCCACTTTTCATCATCTCGGGTAACTTCGGATACCCATTTGGTATCCCAATTCAAATCAATACTTCCACCACCATACATGGTCCCATCCCATTGTGCCCCAAAGGCATTTGCCCCAAATGAGAATCCGGTGGTCTGATTATTAAAGGGATCCAGAAATAACAAAAAATTATCATTTTTACCAAAGCTAAAGTCTCGTCTTAGCGACTCCACATAATACGCACTTGGCGTACCGTGGAAGAAAGTTGCCAACAAATAAATATTTTCGGCATCATAAGCCATACGGATTTCTGTTGGCTCCATTGCCTTTCCCGTATCCATAGGAAGTACCATAAAAAAATCCTTTGCTACATCTGTATTTTCCCAACCCGAATCATTTCCAATGCCGTCTATTGTAATTGGA
>CAYTDS010000130.1:4651-6209 GCA_964436555.1 uncultured Flavobacteriaceae bacterium
TCGGCTTGTCGCCATGCCGCTCCCCATTCAGGATGATCAACAGTTACCGCCTGCATTTCGGCATCATCAAAAGCCAAATGAATCAACAAACAAGTCAAACCGGGTTTTAAACTTTTAAAAAGATTGGAATAATACTGTCCAGTTCCCTTTTCTTGATCTTCCGGTAATTTAGTTGGAATTGCATCCATAATAACATCTCTGTTATTTAACAAATCTCCAATTGGGGCACCCATTGTGAATACCCGACCGTCAAGAAGCACGGGTAAATTAAATTCTTTGCCAATTTTAATATATATTTTCAGAAACTCAGGACTACTCACCGCAGCCCCCATATGTGCATCTAAATGGGTAACGTCTATACCAAATTGGTACGCTTTCCGAATTTGATTACGCAATTCAATTTCCACGTGTTTTGGAGAACCAAAGGTAACTACACTATCCACAGATGCGTAAAAATAACCCTGTTTGTTTACCAAACTAGAAACTGAATCGCGAGAACTCACAGGGCCCCATTTATAGTTTTTCCATTCACTGGTTAAAGTGAGATGCAAACCCAGATCTGCTTCTGGATTCTTCCGAGCGTATTCCGCAATTTCCGGGAACCAAGGACATGGAACCATAATACTTGCCGAATTAACAGGAGTTTCTTCCAGCCCATAAACACTGGCTCTATTTTCAGAGTTAGTTACACCCAAATCATCTGCATGGATAATCAGGAGTTTTGCATCTTTAGGGTACCCTAATTTTTCTGCTATTGTTTTCTGCTGAGCAAAAAGTGTATTAAATGATAAAACTACTGCTAAGAGTGTTATTGTTTTTGCTTTCATTTCTTGAATACTATTGGCTTGTTATTAAAAGTGTTAGGAAAGCTACAAAAAATAAAGGAATGAGCTTTAACATTAATTAACAGAATTCTTTTTCCCTTACATAATTTTAAAACATTTGGCACGTTAAGCTAGTTGAACATTAAAAATTAGAAAATGAAATTCTACTCAAAAATAGCTTGTCTTTTTTTTACATTGCTTTTAGCTTTATCTTGTGGAAATGCAGATGACGATGTAAACTTCAACCCTAATCTAAATAGCCCATTAGGAGAAGGTAAGCCAGTAGATAAATGTCTTAATTTAGGAGAAAATCAACTAATTCTTTCTATCCAAGAACAATTTACCACCTTACCGGGAAAAGTATCAATTTTATTTAAAGTTTCAGATACCAATGGTAATCCCGTGTCAGGATTAACGGCAAACCAGTTCACAATTTACGAACAAGGAAGAAATGACGCCTGCTTTAGTACCATTTCTACCTCAGAGGCATCAGCCCGTATTTCTCCCAATGCTCAAATTTTTAATAGCAAAACCTTATTGGTGTTAGATTTAAGTAATAGTGTACTTAGCAGCAGTTTGCCTGAATTACAGTCTGCATCAATAAGTTTCGTAAATAATGTTATGCCGGCCACAACTCAGGAGTCTTATAAAATGGCTATCTACTGGTTTGATGGTGAGAATAAACTTCATTTATTGAATCCGCTTACTTCTTCAAAAGAAGATTTAATAAGTTC
>CAYTDS010000131.1:0-4724 GCA_964436555.1 uncultured Flavobacteriaceae bacterium
CTTGCAGCCAAAACCTTCATAGATTCCACAAAATGGTCCAGTTCTGTAAGAGTTGTGTAAACATTTGGGGTTATCCTGCATCCTTTTACTCCAGCCCCATCAATAGCAACGGTAAACACTTTAAATTCTTCTAACAACTTTTTAGCCAAATCTGCAGGTTTCATATGGGTAATACCAACATTGGCAATTCCGCAGCTTCGTTCGGGTTCTGCAGGAGTATTAACAATAATATTTTTGGTGCTTCGAAGTTGGTCGGACCAGTAGCGTTGTAAATAGCAAAGCCTCTTTTCCTTTCGCTCCAAACCAATAACCTCTAAATAGTCTATGGCATTGTCTATCGCCAAGTCTGTATGTACGGGATGAGTTCCGGTATGATTTAATCTACCAATACGTTCCGGATTCTTTTCCCAATCTGCCAACAAGGGCCAAATTTTGGTGATTTTATCTTTGGAAATATACAATAACCCTACCCCCAGTGGAGTGCTCAACCACTTATGAAGGCTAGAGCCGTAATAATCGCAATGCAGCTCAGTAATATCCACATTAAAATGTCCAATACAATGTGCACCGTCTACCAAAACTTCTACTCCGTACTTATGCGCCATATCACATAGCTTCCGAATAGGTAAAATTTGACCTGTGATATTCACCATATGACATACCATCATCAATTTGGTTTTAGCGGTAATTTGTTTTTCGTAAAGTGCTACAATTTCCTCGTCCGATTCCGGATGTAGGGGTAGCGAAACAACCTTGTTCACAATACCATACCTTTCGGCTACCATTTCGAAATGATCTAACATGGCTCCGTAATCTTGCTCCGCCATTATGGCTTCATCTCCCTTTTCCCAAGGAAACCCACTGATTATGGTGTCCAAAGATTCTGTTGCATTACGCGTAATTATGAGTTCGTCGGCGCTGCAACCAACTAAAGTAGCCAATCTGGCAGCGATGCGCTTCTTATTCTCCCATTGCACTGTACGCATATACATGGAGCCTTCCGTATTTACATAACGCACATGATCCATAAATTTTTCCAAAGTAGGATTAGGAATGAAATTGTAATAGCCATTCTCCAAATTGATGTATTCCGGCTTTAAGGTATAATCTTCACGAACTCGCAACCAAAAAGCATCATCATTCAATGGATAACTTTTAGCCGCCTCTTTAACTTGGGCATTAAGCCCGAGAGAAACAAATGGTGAAACCATTGCCACCTGGCCCATGCGCTTTAGAAAATCTCGCTTTTTCATACTTGCCTATTTAAGCTACAAGGTATAAAAAAGGCACAAAACAATCGTATAGACTATCCCTATTTCAGAGTGCCTGATTTTGGTGTTCAATTAAAAAAACCTAGTGCCCTTTATAAAAATAATAATAGTTGAAATTCTAACGTCGCTACTGCATCCTTGCTAAACAGTTTCATTCATAACAATATAAAATTTTAAGGGGTCAAAAAAAATGTATATTTAGCACCATTTAATCTTAAATACCAATTCTTTCTTATGCCACTTGTCATTGTTATTCTAGGAATTATACTTCTCTTTATTCTCATAGCCAAATTCAAATTAAACGCCTTCATTTCCTTTATAATCGTTTCGCTGCTTGTGGGTATCGCAGAGGGTATGGAACTGAAAAGTATAGTGACTTCTGTTCAACAAGGTATTGGAGGAACACTGGGAGAACTGGTTCTTATTTTAGGTCTCGGTGCCATGCTCGGAAAATTGGTCGCGGATAGTGGTGCTGCCCAAAGAATAACCATGCAGTTGGTTGAAAAATTTGGTGTCAAATACATTCAATGGGCGTTGGTGCTAACTGGTTTTATTGTTGGCATTCCCATGTTTTATTCCGTTGGATTTGTAATCTTAATTCCTCTGGTGTTTACCATAGCCGTTTCAACAGGACTTCCACTCTTATATGTGGGGCTTCCAATGCTGGCATCGCTTTCAGTAACTCACGGATATCTCCCACCACATCCAGCCCCAACCGGAATTGCCATTATGTTCAATGCTGATATTGGAAAAACTATGCTCTATGGCATTCTGATTGCTATTCCGGCAATTATTGTTGCCGGACCCTTATTTTCCCGAACCATCAAAAATATTAAAGCAACTCCATTAAAAGAGTTTATAAACCCACGTGTTCTAAAGGACGATGAAATGCCGGGAGCAAGAGTAAGTATTTTTACCGCATTATTGCCAATCCTCTTAATAGCTTTCTCCACATTCGCAAA
Organism: uncultured Flavobacteriaceae bacterium; assembly: GCA_964436555.1. Taxonomy (GTDB): domain Bacteria; phylum Bacteroidota; class Bacteroidia; order Flavobacteriales; family Flavobacteriaceae; genus Aurantibrevibacter. The sequence continues at coordinate 2,234 of CAYTDS010000131.1, forward strand.
TCAATTTCTACCGGAAACCTTTTTTTTGAAAGAGGCCTTGGTGTTTCTTGGAGAACCGGCAATTGCCATGCTAATTTCAGTATTGGTCGCTATTTACACACTTGGCTTAGCCCGGAACAAAAAGATGCCGGAAATTATGGATTCTGTTGGAAGTGCTGTCTCCGGAATTACAATGGTTCTCCTAATTATTTCAGGAGCCGGGGCTTTAAAACAAGTATTAGTAGATAGTGGTGTAAGCGACTATATTGCAGACTTACTTAAAGAGTCTAATTTTTCTCCCCTAGTACTGGCATGGCTGGTTGCCACAGCAGTGCGGGTATGTGTAGGATCTGCCACTGTTGCCGGGCTTACCACTGCCGGAATTGTTTTACCTTTGGTAAGCAACGGAGTAGTAAGTAAAGAATTAATGGTATTGGCAATAGGATCAGGTAGTTTAATGCTCTCTCATGTAAACGACACTGGCTTTTGGCTCTACAAGGAATACTTTAATCTCTCAGTAAAAGATACCTTGAAAACATGGACGGTGATGGAAACTACAGTGGGTGTTATGGGTCTAATAGGGGTCTTGGTTTTAAATATATTTCTATAATTTGATACTAATATGAATAATACAATTTCAAAACGAATTGAAACTTTAGGTCTGGTTTTACCTCCCGCCCCTCCTCCTGCAGGCTTGTATAAGCCCGTGGTAGTGGTAGATAAATTTCTTTACGTTTCGGGTCAAGGACCTATGAAAACCGACGGTACTTTGCTAATAGGAAGAGTTGGTGATGATCTTAATTTGGAACAAGGAAAATTTGCAGCTCGGCAAGTGGGACTCACCATGCTCTCCACGATACAAACCCATTTTGGGGAATTGGACAAGATTAAAAGAATAATAAAAGTTTTAGGAATGGTAAACTGTACACCGGAATTCGGACAACAGCCTTTAGTTATAAACGGATTCAGTGAATTAATGGCTGATGTATTTGGAAAAGACAATGGAGTTGGTGCCAGAAGCGCGGTAGGCATGATACTTCCCAGCGGGATCCCCGTAGAAATTGAAGCTATTTTTGAACTCCATTAACTCATCTTCAATGGATAAGACGAATTGGTTTGAACTAACGACTACTTCGGGGGTTATTTCACCTTCGCTTTTGGTGTATCCCGAACGTATTGAAAAAAATATCCAGACCATGATTACCATGGCGGGTGGAACTGAGTCTCTTCGACCGCATGTAAAAACCCATAAAATGGCTGAAATCATTCATATGCAGATAGCACATGGTATTTTTAAATTCAAATGTGCTACCATAGCCGAAGCAGAATTATTAGCCCGATGTCATGCAGCAGATATTCTTCTGGCCATGCAGCCCGTAGGGGCCAATATGGATCGATTTTTCGAATTAATAGCGGCCTACCCGAATTCAAAATTCTCAACCCTTGTAGATAATTCGGAAACTATTCAATCCATAGCTGCAAAAGCCTTAGCTAAAAAAATAAAAGTTCCACTTTGGCTTGATTTGAATATCGGTATGAACAGAACTGGTATTGCCCCCAATCAAATCGCTGCCGAGCTATTTATTATGATGTCAAACAATCCCAACCTAACGCCAATGGGACTGCATGCTTATGATGGTCATATTCGTGAATCGAATCCGGAAAAGCGAAAAAAACTATGCGATACCGCTTTTGATTTGGTCTTAGCACTGAAGAAAATTATTGAAGAAAAAGGAATACAAGTGCAAAATATAGTTGCCGGGGGGTCCCCTACCTTTCCAATTCATGCCAAAAGAAAAGGAGTGGATGCCAGCCCTGGTACAACGCTACTTTGGGATGCCGGGTATGGAAAATCCTTTCCTGATATTGAAATGCTCCCTGCAGCGGTATTATTTACGCGAGTAGTTAGTAAACCAAAAAAAAACTTGCTCTGTCTAGATTTGGGACATAAGTCCGTTGCTTCGGAAATGCCTTTACCCAGAGTGGTTGTTCTAGGTTTGGAAAATAGCACACAAATTGGTCAAAGCGAAGAACATTTGGTAGTAGAAACTCCCCATGCAGATGACTATCCCATTGGTCATGAATTTTATGCTCTCCCCATCCACATTTGCCCCACAGTGGCAAAATATAAAGCTGTTGTCACGGTTGTCGAGGGAAAGGCAACCGGATATTGGAAGGTAGCCGCAAGGGACCATCAACTTGAAATTTAGAAGCGAACTATGTTTATATTCGATGCTCATTTAGACCTTTCCATGAACGCTATGGAATGGAACCGGGACCTCACCTGGTCGGTTGTCGATATCCGAAAAAGCGAAGAAGGCATGACGGATAAACCCGATAGAGGAAAAAACACAGTGTCCTTTGAAGCCATGCGCAAAGGAAATGTTGGTATTTGTGTGGCAACGCAAATTGCACGCTATGTAAAAAAGGAAAATCGTTTACCCGGTTGGAATTCACCGCAGCAAGCATGGGCGCAAACTCAGGGGCAATTAGCTTGGTATAAAGCCATGGA
>CAYTDS010000131.1:4824-6207 GCA_964436555.1 uncultured Flavobacteriaceae bacterium
GATTTTAACAGCAAATTAGAAATCGATTGGCAAGGTATTTGTTAATTTTACGTTTTAGAATATAAAAGCCCATCCCGGATATGAGAAATTTTGTTGTTTTCGTCTTTATTTCCATGATGGGGCTTGGTGTGCATTCTCAAACCGATTTCTCCGAAACACCCCTAAATATCCCCGGTCAAACAAATAATTTAGATCTAAATAACACCGAAAAAGGTCCCGCTCTTAAAATGCCCTCGCTTTTGGAAAATTCCCCAGCTCCAAACTTGGAAGAGTCCATGAATGCCAAAAACGTGAAAATGTTACCGGACAGAGAGCTGGTGCAGGCCGGTCACGGAATGAAAATTGATACTAAAATAGGTGATAGAGAAAGAGGAAGAGGCGCTTCTGAGCACTTTGGAGATGTGTACATGGGCGATATAAAGTATAGTGGAAAATACGTAGGTGTTGTTTGTCGTGATCATGAATACGTGGATGGGGATCGCATAAAAATTTCTGCAAATGATGTCATCATTGATCCCAATTTTCTATTAACGGGTTCTTTTAAAGGAGTTAATATTGATTTAGAAAAAGGATTTAACCGATTGGATTTTGAAGCCATTAATCAGGGAACTTCCGGACCCAATACAGCGCAAGTAGATGTTTTTGACGAACAAGGAAAACTTATTTATACCAATAGATGGAACCTTTCTACGGGTTCCAAAGCCACTTTGATCATTGTAAAGGATTAACTTTTTTGGTGTGATTCCTTTGACTTGGAATTGCTTCGACTCCTTATTTTTACCAAAAAGCTATATCAATTTTAATATCTTTGGATTTTAATAAGAATCCTTTGATTAGCATGGGCAAAAACAACTATAAAGTGGCTGTAGTTCAACTGCAACTGAACAATACCCCCCAAGAAAATTTAAAAAAGTGCTTGATATGGGTGCGCCAGGCAGTAACAAAAGGCGCAGAAGTAATCTGCATTCCCGAGCTGTACAGTAGTCACTATTTCTGTCAAAGTGAAGATGTATCAAATTTTTCATTTGCCGAGCCTTTAGGAGCAGTTTCTTTCACAGCTTTTAGCGATTTAGCCAAAGAGCTTAAGGTGGTTATCATTGTCCCTTTCTTTGAAAAACGCATGTCCGGTATTTACCATAACAGTGCCTATATTATAGACACGAATGGTTCTCAAGCCGGATTATACCGTAAAATGCACATCCCGGATGACCCGCATTTTTATGAAAAATTTTATTTTACTCCCGGCGATTTAGGGTTTCAAACTATCAAAACCCAAAAGGGAAAAATTGGAACGCTGATTTGCTGGGACCAATGGTATCCTGAAGCAGCGCGACTTACCGCCTTAAAGGGCGCTGAAGTATTATTTTATCCCACAGCCATTGG
>CAYTDS010000132.1:0-6185 GCA_964436555.1 uncultured Flavobacteriaceae bacterium
TTCTCGCTGGGCAAATCACATATTCTACCTGATTGGCCTCGGGATGAAACTCCATCTCTACCACCGGATAAGTCACTATTTGCCCGCTTGGGTTGCGGACAACAATAACCGCCAGTTCGTTTTTAAAGGGCACCATTTCCTCAGCGATGCACTCTCCCGGAGGCAAACCCTGCAAGTCTTGTATAGAACGCACTACTTTTACGCCTTGTCCGTCATAACCAAATTGCGCTTCTTTCCACACAAAGGGTAATTCCAATCCACCATTTTCAATGCTATCCTCTATTTCACTCTTATAAGCAAAGCGAGAGAAATCTGCTGTGGGAATGTCATTATCCACATAAAACAATTTTTGTTTTGCCTTGTTTTGTATGGTTTTCAATGTTTTCGATGAAGGATAAACTTTCAGCCCTTCCATTTCCAGCTTTTCTAATGCATCAACATTTACATTTTCAATTTCAATGGTAAGCACATCTACTTTTTTTCCAAAATCGTAAACACTTTGGTAGTCGAGCAAATCACCCTGAAAAAACTCGTTACATGCTATTTTACAAGGAGCATCCAAAGATGGATCCATGACCTTGGTATGGATATCAAATTTTCGGGTTTCGTACAATAGCATTTTTCCCAATTGTCCCCCGCCAAGAATACCCAATTTAAATTCAGAAGAAAAATAGTCCATTGAATTATTTTAACCTTGTTCTTAACCTTAAAATATAGTCACAAAAATACAGTTAAATCTTAGAAACCATTCCTATACCTTCAAAAAAGAGAAATCAAAACCCTATCTTTGCCATCCTATAAATTTTTTACCATTGATAACGCTTTACGACAAACATTTTGAGCCTTATATAAGCGAAAAGGAAATCTTGGCTGCCATTAAGAAAGTTGCTGATGCTGTGGCTGTAGATTATAAAGATCAATCACCACTCTTTGTGGGTGTTTTAAATGGTGCTTTTATGTTTGTAGCTGATTTTCTAAAGCAATATCAGCATCCATGCGAAGTATCTTTTGTAAAACTGAGCTCGTACCATGGGCTTACTTCTACCGGTATTGTGAAAACCCTTTTGGATGTACCGGATAATATTGAGGGCAAAAGTGTAATTATCTTAGAAGATATTATAGATACCGGCCGAACTGTAAAGGAACTGGTGCATCTTTTTGCTCAAACCAATGTAAAAGAATTTAAAATAGCCACTTTGTTTTATAAATCTTCAGTGTACACAGGAGAATATCCTATAGATTATTTTGGCATAGAGATTCCTGATAAATTTATCGTTGGCTATGGATTAGACTACAGGGAATTGGGAAGAAACTTAAGAGCAGTATACCAACTAAACCAAAAATACATGATTAACCTTGTTTTATTCGGAAAACCTGGCGCAGGAAAGGGCACTCAGGCAGCTTTTTTAAAAGAAAAATACAATTTAAAGCACATTTCTACAGGAGATGTTTTCCGTTATAATATTACCAATGGCACCGATTTGGGAAAATTGGCTCAATCCTATATTGATAAGGGGGATTTAGTGCCCGATGAGGTAACTATAAAAATGTTGCAAGATGAGGTGGACAAAAATCCACAGGCAAGTGGGTTTATTTTTGATGGCTTCCCGAGAACAGCAGCTCAGGCGGAAGCTTTGGATAATTTTTTGGAATCCAAGGACATGAAAATTAATGCTACGATTGCTTTGGAGGCGGATGATGCTATTTTAATTTCCAGATTATTGGAAAGAGGAAAGGTCAGTGGAAGAACAGATGATGCGGATGAGGTTAAAATAAAAAACCGTTTTGAGGAATATAACCAAAAAACAGCGCTATTGGCAACTTACTACGAAAAACAAGGAAAGTTTCATCGGGTAAATGGTATTGGTGACATAGAAGAAATTACACAGCGACTGGAAAAGGTAATTAGTGGGTTATAGCGATTAAACTTCTTGGGTATTTTGGGAAGTGGATGTGATCTTGCTTACAATATGCTTAAAAAACAGGTTTATTTTTAAGGTATTACCGGAGTTCAAATTTATAACCAACCATTTTCGCTTCCAATTTTAAACATTGATAATGACAGAGGGTAATTTTGTAGACTATGTTAAGGTAAAACTAGCTTCCGGAAATGGGGGCAAAGGATCCTCGCATTTACATAGGGAGAAATTTGTAACTAAAGGAGGACCCGATGGTGGGGACGGAGGTCGTGGAGGTCATGTTATAGTGAGGGGTAATAAGAATTTATGGACGTTATTGGGCTTTAAATTTAAACGCCACTTTATGGCCGGTCATGGGGAACATGGCAGCAAAAGTAGAAGCACAGGCGCAGACGGAGCCGATGTTTATATGGAAGTTCCTTTGGGGACTGCTATAAAAGATTTGGAAACCAATGAACTCCTGTTTGAAATTACAGAAGACGGACAGGAAGAAATCATTCTTCAGGGCGGTATGGGAGGTCGCGGAAACTGGCATTTTCGGACAGCGACTAACCAAACACCCCGATATTCACAGCCAGGGATTCCCGGACAGGAAAGAGAAGTTACATTAGAATTAAAAGTGTTGGCAGATGTAGGCTTAGTGGGCTTCCCCAACGCCGGAAAATCTACTTTACTTTCGGTGATAACATCTGCTAAGCCAAAAATTGCAGACTATGAGTTTACCACCCTTAAACCCAATTTGGGAATCGTACAGTACCGGGATTTTCAAAGTTTTGTGATTGCAGATATTCCCGGAATTATAGAGGGTGCAGCAGAAGGTAAGGGTTTAGGTCACTATTTCTTAAGGCATATAGAACGAAATTCTATTCTACTCTTCTTAATCCCTGCTGATAGTAAAGACATTAGTAAGGAATATGATATATTGCTGGATGAACTCCGTCGCTATAACCCGGAACTGCTAGATAAAGAACGTTTAGTGGCCATTTCCAAATGTGATATGTTAGATGAAGAATTACAGAGCGAAATGAAGTCTGAACTGGATAAGAAGTTTTTAGATATTCCTTTTATTTTTATTTCCTCAGTAGCACAGCAAGGGTTGCAGGACCTAAAAGACCGTCTTTGGACTTTGTTGAACGGTTGAATGGAGTGCGTTTAAAACCGAAAGTCTAATTTCCAATTTTTTAAGTTGCAGGATGTTTGTGATACGTTAACCTTTTTAAACAATATATATTTGAAAGGTTAAACAGCCTTGGAATAGTATGGAAAAATTTGACTAGATTTGAGATTGATAATTCTCTTTAAATATGTCTTTCTATACGTTGCGATTCCAGAGTAGGGCCTTAAAAATTGTAGGTATGGCGCTTTCAGTTTTTGTTTTGCCAAATGAAATGCAAGCTCAAAACTATAGTGCCTTAAAAACCGAAACGGTATTTAGGGTAAATTTCTTAAACCCCGGTATAGAGATGGAACTGCCCACAGGAACGTATTCCACTTTTTCGGCCGGTTTGGGCATTGGGTATGGCGGTGCCTATCCGGATATTAATTTTGGAGGTAGCGGATTTGTCTATATTATAGCGCCCTTTTTGGATTTACAACAAAAGTTATTTTATAATCGTGAAAAACGACACGGGAAGGGATATGAGATAAATCATAATTCCGGAAACTTCTTTTCAATAAGGTTTATAACCCGCGGAAACTCTATTGCGGAGAACGTTAACAGGACCTCTAATTTCGATTTCGCAATTGGTCCTACCTGGGGCATCCAAAGAAGCTATAAGGGCAATTTTCACGTACTTTTTGATGTGGGGCCACAGTTTTACTTGGACACCAACGGCAACGGCAATGTTTGGCCTGTAATGTTGCAACTCAATTTGGGATTCGACCTTTGAAATGAAAATCCTCTTTCCACACATAGTTAAGGCTGGGTTACTGTTTTTGAAAATATCGTGTGGTACTGTCATGATTATATGGATGACAATAGCATTGTTCTCATCCTGTGCAGGACCTAAATACACGTATTATTTTGAGACGGGAAAATACATGGACTTTAGAAATGGGAAATGGATTTTGAACGATGCCACTGCAAACAAACGATTTGTAGATCAACGTTTGTATACAACCGCAAAAGAAGGGTTCCAGAACATATTGGGAGATTCATTACTGGAAATCCATACCCTTAGGGGCAGTAAATTAATGCCTCCCACTATTCCTTTTGATATCGATTCAAAAGCACTTATGGATTTGGGGCATTTAAGCGGATGCGATTACCTTATAAATATTACTGCGAAGATCATGAGTTCCGGGGTAGGGCCTATAACCCTATTTACAAGTAATGATCCTGACTACTATGACAGGAATGAGTCTGTGGTAACGATTAAAATATACCATCTGCCCACAGGACTGGAGGTGTCATCTTCTTCCGTTAATGCCAAACTGGAAGAACGGGGGAGTGCCTTTGAGGATGAAGAGAAGCTGCAAATACCAAGAATAAATATGAGTTCTGAAACCGCTGCCTTAAAGGCCACCAGAAAACTTATCCGGAAATATTCCAAATACAGCTACAAAGAAAAAGAGGGTTTATAAGCCCTCTTTCCAAAGTAAACTATGGTTTATAACTTAGTTTGCCTTACCTAAAATCCTTGTTCCTTTCCAAACCCCATTTCTTAGGGCAGCACCATACATATCCACCTCAAGTGAGGTGTATTTCTTTCCTTTTAATTGATTTAGAAGTTGTTGGTCAAGCGGTTTGTTGCTACTCCATGAAAGAAGAAAGTTAAAATCAAAATTTCTATTTGCTTCACTTCTGTGCTTCAGAACTACAGCAGTTTGTGAGAATTGGTATTTGGTAGGTAAAAACTTAAAAATTGCAACATTAACCTTATCATTTTGCATGTCGGAAGCTAAGCTTGGAATTCTGTTTGCTGCCATTTTTAATAAGTTGTTTATCGTTTTATTAGCCTCCTTACCTGTTAGGGTATAAAAAGGCTCGTCTCCAAATATTCCTATTTCTAATTCTGCCAAGGTTTCTGCGGGATTTATAGGCCAATTACTAGGACCAGGATATTGTGGTACAACATTGCCAACCATATCATAACTTATACCTTTATATTTTAAGGTTACCCGTTTAGGGTCAGTAGCCTTAAAGGGTGAGAAGTTGAGATTGTAGTTATAGATTGCGTGATTGATGCCAAGACGGACACCATCGGAGGTTCCTGATTCAGACCATCCAATGAAACGTTTTTTCTGGTATCTTGCCGTCGCTCCAATCGTTGACCATAATAAATAATTATTGTTGTAAAATTTGGTCTTTATCCGGTGGTTGCTATCATGGTATTGATTAACATCAATAGTGTTTCCAAAAACTTTCTGCCACAAACTATTTTCAGTGTAAACGGCAACAGGAAAAGAATGGGTGCTTAAAATAGGAGCTTCCTTATCTGTGTAATTTGGATTAATTTTATTTTCTTGGTTAAAAGGGTTTAGGGGGTTGTTTTCATATTCAACAGCGAAAAGGTTTATATCCTGGGGTTTTTCCTCTAACAGGGTTCAGGTCGAAATTTAAAGCATGTTCATTTGTATGTGTGCTAGAAGATTCACTTCGGTTCCAATTAAATAAATCTGTTATCTCCAATTGGTTAAGGTAGTCTAAAAGTTTCTTCTTTTTTTCCTTTTTGCAAAAGTATAAACCGTTTGTGGTGTAGATGTAGTATATTCCATTAACGATAATCTCTCTATCCTCATTTAATACTGATGCAAACTTTGAATCTGCTATGAGATCATCATCTAAATCTATTTCCTCTTTGCTTTTATTAAATGAATGCAGAATGCCCTTTTTTGATAGTCTACTAGCTTTCCGAGAAAGGAAATTATCAACCTCAACTCCCTCTAAGTCTTTAAAATGGGGAGTTAAGGGTTGAAAACCTGCATGTGTAAAATTTTCTATTTTTGAAGTTACGCCATATTGATCTTCATTTTCAAGTAACATAATGAGGTCTTCTTTTGATGAGAATGACAGTATATTGTCTTCCAAGGTTATTGAGGACCTAGACTCAGTTACTGCATTTTGGTCTATCTCATTAAATCTACTCTCCTCATATGAGCAGGAATAGCAAACCATTATCAAAAAAAGAATACAGATTAATTTGGTAATTGTTTTCATATTAAGAAATTTTATAAGGTCAAATAACTGCGATTAAAAAGAATACCCAACACCAACTTGTAGCCAGTTTATCCCGGCGGTTTCGCCAGAGGAGGCTTCCTTCAGGC
>CAYTDS010000133.1:0-6146 GCA_964436555.1 uncultured Flavobacteriaceae bacterium
GAACCTGGATCTAAAGTTTAGGAAACTTCTATTCTATCCGTTGAACTATGAGGCCTTATGGAAATCAGCAAAACCGAAAACCAAGGGTGCAAAAGTAAAATTTTTTAGAGGATTACTAATATAGAATCTGATTTTTATCCTAACTTCCTATATTTGACCTGTAATTCATGGGTCTTGTAGCCTCACCGCCCCGAGGAATCTGGGGAACCTTTTCTGCGAGCTCCCTTATCTTGGGGTTTTACCCATTTCTGAGGTTAAAGATGTTGACGATTTGTGAACTTTTTGGATGATTTTTTACTCCGTTATAACCAATGTAATTCAATGAAAATAAATGCTGATAAATAGAACTTACAATTATAGGAAAAGGATAGAGCGGAATTAAAACCCCTTTAAATCCCCTAAAAATCTACCTCAAATTTCTTTATTAAATGCATCATATACCCAAATCTTACCCTGAAACTTTGCGCTTGCCCCGAAATCTCGGGGTGTGCGGTTTTTGTAGTGTTCAGGTGGATAAGCGTTCAACAAAAAACGCATAGGGCGCAACCTACATATTCTTTTATGTGCTGAATAGATCTACAATGAAGAATATATCTATTTTCATTTTTTAAACGCTTACCAACATAGTTGTTCAACCCGGCCCGGGATAAATCAGAGACAAAAATCTTTCTTATTATCCCCAAAAAAATTCTGTACATTTATCAAATGAACCTCGAAAACACCATAAAGTCCAATTCATCTGAATTTTTATCATTGTGCAAATCTCACGATGTAAAAACCTTATATGCTTTCGGATCATCAATTGGCGAGAAGTTTGATGAGTTAAAAAGTGATATTGATTTGCTTGTTGAACTGGAAACTCACGATCCTATTGAACGTGGGGAAAAGTTAATGGATTTGTGGGAGAAGTTTGAAGCCTTTTTTCAAAGAAAGGTCGATTTACTTACCAATAATTCGATAAGGAATCCTTTCCTTCGAAAAAGCATAGATGCATCGAAAATTTTAATATATGACGGACAAAGGCAGGAAATATCTCTCTGATATTTTAATGGCAGTCGAACTTATAAAGGAATTTACTGCTGAAATCAAAGACTTTAAAGAATATGATTCTGATAGGAAAACGCAAAGTGCCGTTGAAAGACAGTTGGCAATCATTGGGGAAGCTTTAAATCATTTTCGAAGGGTTCACCCGGAAATAATTATAGAAAATGATAGGCAAATTGTTGCCTTCAGAAATAGATTGATTCATGCTTACGATAATCTTGATAATTCAATTATTTGGGCAATTTTAAGCCGAAATATTTTACCTCTGAAAAACGAAGTTGAAAAACTATCAGAACTTTAGAAAGTGCATCACCTCATTCTGGATAATGGCTTAATTTAAATTTCAACGTTCGAATAAACCAAATTCTTTCTTTTTCCCCAAACATTGTGTACTCGCGCAATATCTCATTGTTTTCGTACAATCAAGCCAACTGGCGCCTACTGTTTTTATGATATCTTGATTTAATCAGAGTGCTTTACAGCAACTAATTAATACATATCTGTATCATTTAAAATTCAAAAGAATACCTATAAATAGTCTTTTTTTGTTTTTATAAGTAATTAGATGCTTTTCTTTCAATTTACATACTTATAGGTGTCGAAAAGTTAGCCAATGAGAAACAAGAAAAAACTCCTAATAGACCTGAATACTCAGGTCAAATTGAGCAATGTTCACCGGATGAAAGTGAGCAGTTTGATCATGCTGCTAGTTCTTAGCTAAGTACGAAAATCATCTTGAACTTTCCTCCTGGTTTTATACTTGGAGAAGTTCATAGCGAAACATGGAACGTCTCAAACATAAAAAAGTTGTGCTTACAACAGCAACGATAATTAAGTCTTATTTTTTGAAAATCGGAAACTTCCTACCTTTAGTCGGCTCGATTTTACAACCTGAATATATTAGCATAAATTCCAATCCGAAATCATAATAGTCTACTATTTAGCTATCCAAATAGGTCCAAAATGAAAAAAAATGTCGAATTTAGAAATGTACCAATCAAGGAATTCTTACATATGAGGACATTGGCCTTCACGCAAATATCGACCAAAATCAATCTTTACAAATTTTGTAATCTACTGATTATATCAATTTTTGTTCAAAATATTAACGCCCAGGAAAAGTATATGGACTATGCAATTACACAGGAAAATGATACTATTTATGGATTAATAAGGGAAAGTGGTATTAACAATATTGCCTTATTTACAAAGAATACCAACCCTGACTTAGATGGAATAAAATTCTATAGCAACAACCTTAAAAAGGTAAAAGAAATTCGCTGGAATGATGCCATCTATATATTTCAAGAATCTTCAAAAGAAGACGGAATTTATTCATCTCCAGTCAATCACAATAAAAAGGGTTTCATAACAAAAATTCAAGGTAATTTCATAAATCATTCTCCAAGGCTCAAAGATTACATAATATCAGAAAATGACACAATTTATGGTGTAATTAATGACCGTCGGATGGGCAAAGCCGTACTTAAGGACGATTCAAATAACAAGATTAAAATTGACATTGAGAATATAAAAAGCTATAGGCATAATAATGAGGTGTTTGTAGTGAAAGAGAAGAAGAGAGTCGAACTATTCGATGATAAAATAGCCTATTTAAAAATATTATTAGATGGACCTATTAAGTATTATGAATATATGACCGTGAGTAGAAATTCTGCAGATGGCGAATTCACGCCAGCAATATTTTACTACTTTATCGAAAATAACGATGTTTTGAGCCAAATTAGCCCCTTGAACTTTAAGAATAAAATGCGCGAATTGTTAGCGAACGACATTGAAATGCTATCTAAATTAAATGAAGGGGAATATACTTTTGAAAACATTTATCACATTATAAAATTTCTAAATGATAAGGAGTAATTTTTACTACCATTTATAATTTAATTAAAATTGAGATAGAGTAACTTGTTACTTTACATGTAAGCAGTAATCCTTTATGAAGAAATAATGAACATCCAAGAAGAAATTTATGAAATTCTCGGACAAAGATTTTTAGATGAATTCGATAGTAAAAATTGGTCGAATGGGCTTGCAACGCTGATTGTCCTGCGGATAATCACGCTCCCCAGCTCGCACTGTTTTTATACGAGACGTTACAAGTAAGCTGAAAAAGAAAAAATAGTATCAATATAATTTGGTGTGCATGTATAAACAATCAATTGAGAGGCCAAGACAAATTATGAAAAAGGTTCTCTATTTAACCCTATTTATTTTTTTAGGCAGTTGTTCTTTCAACTTTTCTGACGATTATTACAATGATATTGAGCTACAAGAGGTAGATTTAAATGTTATATTAATAAATCTTCAAAATGATGAAGTACTAATTTCATCCAGAGAGGTTCTTTATCAATTCCCAAATACAAGAAACACTCTCTACAATATTTCTATTTATCTTAATGGTGTATTAATTGAGGATACTTCAAATAATTCAGGTTCTTTTGTATTAGATTTAAATACTATTGAAGATGGCGAACACCTTTTGGAAGTATCATATTCCTATGCTACAAACTCTGGTAGTTTGGCGAGTATCTTAGACGCAGAAGCTTTCACTAAACTAGATCGTTATCCTTTTACAGTCGACAAATCACTTTCCAATCCGTTTGAAATAGACCGCGTTGAAATTGTTGATGGAACTATTTTTCTTTATTGGAATGAAGCACCAGATTATCAGGACAATGAAGTTTACCTAGTAGTAACACAAAGAAATTCAGATGGTTACGAATATATTAGCAATGAAATTAGTTTATCAGACGAGATCATTGAAAATGGAGTTTTTAATGATACCTCAACCGTGCACTACGACCCAATTTATCATATTAGAGTTGTAAATGAATTTGAAGAAAAGAACGGAGCTGAAATTCAGCTTATTATGGATCAGATAGAAGTACTATCTGTAAATCTTATCAATGGAACCGATTTTGAAATTCAATTTAGTGAGCACCCATTGTATAGTAATTTTGAAGATTATTATGTTTGGTTTCAACGACCGTTCAGTGGTGGTCAAAATACTTTAAATAAATCATTAGACCCAAGAGGTGATACAGTGGCTTTAGATGGATATCATTTTGGGCCAAGTGGCATGTCCTTCTACTTCAGAACGGGTTCCAGTATTTTTGCTACTCAGGTATATTATCTTAATTATAGGCTTGGAACAAAATTAGAGTTAGATCAAGTTGTAGATGTTATCTATTCCTCAAAACATGATGAATTTTATCTTTTAGAAGATAATAGTGTAAAAGTTTATACAGGTGAGTTTCAGTTAAAAAAAACAATAAGTTTTAATACTATTTCGGGTTCAAGCACTTTTAAAAGTATTGAATTAGATGTAACACAAGATTACTTTTATGTTGACTCCAGTGAACAGGCTATAGCCTATGATATAAACTTAGGTAGAGTTTCGGAATATTATACTATAAATGAATTTGGCTCGCATAGTATGAACTCCTACGCATTCGTAAGAGGAAATTTACTTTTTATAGACGACGATATAAACCAATTGGTTACCGCCTACGATGTTCCTTCAAAAAATATAATAATACAGCAACAGAAAAACGAATATTTCTCTATCGGTAGGTCGCCATCGTATTTTTCTGTAGATGGTTTGCTTTATGAAAACACTGGAGGTTCATTTTTACAATATGATGATTTAAACTCATATATTGATGTTGATGTAGAATATGTTGAATTTGGTAATGATGACGAGAATTTATGCTTTGGCAATTATACGAGAAATTGGACCGGTCAAGAATACAATGTAGCTACCAAAACAGCTAGTAGAAATAGATTATGGGATGCTGGCCATACTTTTAGGGAAATAAATTATACAGAAGATGCAGAGGTTTTCACAATTGGCTACTTTAATTCTGGAGGTATTAGGGCTACTAAAACAGACTTGTCTGGTAATACTTCCGAAATGAGAATACTTTCAACACAGGATATTAGATACTGGTATTTTAATGGCTATATAATTGACTCTGATGGTTATCATCTAAAAACTAATCTATTTTACTAAGGTTTATGAAAAAAACGCTTTTATTTTGTTCACTGGTATTTTGCTTTGTTTCATATGCTCAAAACGGAAAGATTATTTTTGAAGCTAACTACAACACATTTTCGCACTCATTACTTTCAGACTTTCAAGAAGAGTTTAAAAATGATTTGCCAGAAATACCAATTCAAACAACTGACGATTTTCCAGGAAATTTTGGTTTTGGCTTGGGTTATGAAATGGTAAATAACCATGTACTTATTTTTGCTAGCTATAATTCTACGGGCGGAAAACTTTCTTATTCAGATTATTCAGGAGTAGTTCGAATTACTGAAGAATTAAAAGGGTATACTTTAGGTGCTGAATATTTAGTGCCATTCTCCGAAACAGATAATAAATTTACCTTAGGTTTACGTGGTTTTGGAATGTTCACAACAATGAAGTTAGAGAGCTATTCCCAAATAGGAGACAATATAACCCAAGAAGAGGTTGATTTTCAATCGACAAACTTTGGTTTAGGTGCCCGTATATTATATGAGTACCCTGTATCTTTCTTTATTATACGTGCATCAGTAGGTTTTGATTTAACTTTTGGTGGTTTATTAACTTTCAAAGAGAATAGTGATTATCATTTACAAGATGATAATGAAGATAAGGTAAAATCAAATTGGTCCGGACTAAGAACAAGTGTCGGTATTGCAATCCCATTAAATAATTAAGAGCAAAAGTCAAATCACCTGCAAATCGTTATCTTAAAGTTGAAACGAACTATCTAAATTTAAAAAAAAAATTAAAAAAATGTTGACGATTTGTGAACTCTAATTTAGGATATCATCTGTTATCAGATATTAACAAATTTATGTAATTATATGTAAATCAGTAGTTTTTGTTTCTATCTATTCTCGTCTAAACCTTAAAATGTAGCCTCACCGCCCCGAGGAATCGGGGGAACCTGGATCTAAAGTTTAGGACCCCGACGCTTCGGGGCTATTCTATCCGTTGAACTATGAGGCCATTTGGAAAATCAGTTAAAAACCGAAAACCAAGGGTGCAAAAGTAAAGTTTTTTGAACGATTAGTGATACAGAATATGA
>CAYTDS010000134.1:0-3077 GCA_964436555.1 uncultured Flavobacteriaceae bacterium
ACAAAGGCCTCACATCCGTTAAGCCCCTAAATACCTTAGGATCCTTAACTTAGAACCATACTATGGTATAAAACAAGAAACGCTTCACCGAATATGTAGATAATTACTAACTGAGAATCAATTTTTTAAGTAATTTTATTAAAAAACTAAGTGTATGAAAGTAGTAATCCCCTTTGTGTTTGTGCTACTCCTTTTTTCTTGTGGTTCGGCAAGAGTAAATTATGATTATGATAAAGACACGGCCTTTTCAAACTACACTACGTATAACTATTATCCGGATGTAATTACAGGACTCAGCGATTTGGATAATAAGCGCCTCTTTGCCGCGGTAGATCAAAACATGGCCGCAAAAGGAATCTTGCTCTCAGAGGAACCCGATTTTTTAATTAATGTTCAGGGCAGATCTTCTCAAATGCCAAGAAACAATGCTGTTGGAGTAGGTCTAGGAGGCGGAGGAAGAGGTCTCGGAGGTGGTATTTCAATGGGAATTCCGGTTGGACAACCGGGTTTAGAATTGGAAATTCAATTTGATTTTGTAGACAATACAAGGAGGACACTTTTTTGGCAGGGAATAAGCCAGGGACCCTTTAATGAATCGATGACTCCGGTTGCTCGAGAACAAAAGTTAAAGCAAATTGTGGATAAGGTTTTTTCTAAATATCCGCCTAAAACAAAGAAATAGAAAACTATATAGTTTAAAATATCGCTTTCTTGCTGTCATAAATTTTCTTCCTAATTTATGTTTTTAGATAGAACTGCCGTACACTACTTGAATTTTACCGCTCTTCATATTCCAATTTTTGTTAGGAAGTCTTATAAGTATATTTGTTTTGACTAAATACAAAGAACATCGAACGATTAAAAACACAAACTATGGAGAAAAGAACTAAAGTTATTTTATTATTCTTAATGGCGCTGGGTATACAGGCTTGGTCCCAGGAAGCGGTAGGAAACTGGAAAGGTACACTTTCCGTACAGGGTACAGAAATGCCTCTGATATTCAATGTTACTCAGACCGATGGGGTGTACTTATCAACAATGGACAGTCCGTCTCAAGGAGTGACAGACATCCCTATGGATGAAACATCGTTTACAAACAATGAACTTGTTGTACAATTTAAGCAAGCGGGTATAAAGTATGTAGGACAATTGGAAGGCTCTAAAATTAAAGGTATCTTTTTTCAAGGCGGAATGGAGTTTCCCTTAGTTCTTGAAAAGTCGGAAAAGACCATTCCAGGTAATCCATCATTGGTAACATCTGATGAAAAGTTAGATGAACTAGCTGCTTTAGATGCAGGGAATTACAGATATACTGTAGAAGACTATTTTGCTAAACCAAAAGCTGCTACTTTTCGTTTTTCACCTGACGGTAAATACTTATCTTATAGAGAAAAGGACGAAAAAGCTAAGAATCATGTATACGTAAAAGACATTGAAACAGGAAAGGCAGTTAGGGCAATAGAGGAAAAAGAAGAGTTAATTCGCGGTTATGGATGGATCAACAATGAAAAACTGGTTTATTTAATGGATAAAGGAGGTGATGAGAATTACCATGTATACATTGCCGGTATTGATGGATCAAATCCAAAAGACCTTACCCCTTATGAGGGGGTACAAGCCCAGTTTAGTGATCTTTTAAAGGACGATAAGGACCATATTATCGTACAAATGAATAAAAACAATCCGCAGGTATTTGAGCCCTATAAGATTAATGTGGTGAGTGGTGAAACGGTACAATTGTATGAAAATAAGGATATCGCAAATCCTATCACGGGATATAATTTTGATAAGGACGGCAATTTAAAGGCATTTACAAGACTTAGAGATGGCGTAGAGCAAGATCTTTATTACAAAAATGACACTGGAACATTTGAGCTTTTAAAAGGCCTGAACTGGAAGGATGAATTTTCCATAATTCAATTCAACTATGCCACTGAATATCCTCATGACGCTTATGTACTTTCTAACCTTGATAATGACAAAACTGAAATCCTTCTTTTTGATTTAAAAGAGGATAAAGTTATTAAAAAGGTATTCTCAAATGATAACTATGACGTTTCCGGCCTTTCCGTTTCCAAAAAGCGCAATTGGGAATTGGATTACTTTACCTACGAAGGAGAAAAACAAGTCATTGTTCCTGTTAGTGATTATTTCAAGAAGCTACATGCTAAGTTTGTAAAGCAATTTGGAGACAAACAGTACAGCATAATCAGTTACACAGATGATGAAAATAAATATTTAATTTATGTTTCAAGTGATAAACTTTATGGAAAATACTTTTCGTATGAAGTAGACAAAGATCTATTCAACGAGGTTTTTGATCTTATGCCACAATTAAAGGAAGAGGACATGGCAGAAATGCGTCCAATTACTTTTAAAAGTAGGGATGGCATCATTTTAAATGGCTATATTACTTTACCTAAAGCTGCCCTACAAGGCCAAAGAGTCCCCGTAATTGTTAATCCGCACGGAGGACCGCAAGGGGTAAGGGATTCTTGGGGATTCAATCCGGAAGCTCAGTTGTTTGCCTCTCGTGGTTATGCAACATTGCAGGTTAATTTTAGAATTTCTGGGGGATATGGAAAGGAGTTTCTAACATCAGGCTTCAAACAAATTGGAAGAAAAGCGATGGATGATGTTGAGGATGGTCTTCAATATGTAATTGAACAGGGATGGGTTGATAAAGATAGAGCTGCGATTTATGGTGGTAGCCATGGTGGTTATGCTGTACTAAGAGGATTAACCAAAACCCCGGATCTCTATGCCTGTGGTGTGGATTATGTAGGCGTATCCAACCTCTTTACTTTCATGAACACGATACCCTCTTATTGGAAACCATATTTGAAAATTCTCAAAGAAATTTGGTACGATGAAGAGGTAGCGGAAGAAAAAAGGATTATGGAAGAAGTTTCACCGGTTTATCAAATAGACAAAATCAAAAAGCCCTTATTTGTAGTTCAAGGGGCCAATGATCCCCGGGTGAATATAGATGAATCTGATCAAATAGTAAGCGCACTGCGCACAAAAGGTTATGATGTGCCCTACATGGTAAAATATGATGAGGGACATGGATTTGC
>CAYTDS010000134.1:3177-6142 GCA_964436555.1 uncultured Flavobacteriaceae bacterium
CGTAGCTATGAATTCTTTATAGATACTAATTTGATAGGTCGAATGGAAATCGAATCTAATTCTTTGGAGGGAAGGGCTGTTTTTCAAATGGGATCAGATAGCATTACAATAAAAAGAACGGGCTTTTGGAAAAATTCAATAGAAATTGAGAATCAAAATCAAATTATTGCAAAAGTATATTCGGAAAAGTGGTATGCCAATACTTCAATACTTGAATACAAAAACAAAAAGTATAAACTGATATTAAGAAATAATCCACTAGCAGAATATGTAATTCTTGAAAATAGCCAAGAATTGCTATCCTACAGACTATATGTGGAAAGGGATAAGATATGCGTTAACATAGCGGCATCAAATACTAATAACCATTATCTTCTGGATTTCTTGTTGTGGTATTTGTTTGTACCCATTGTGGCTGAAACCATGGGAGACAACTTCACCTTTTCACTGTTATTAAGTGCACAATAAACTTTGAAATGTTCAGTAGTAAATTAAACAATGCGTAGTTAAGAAAATAGTGTATAAGTAGAAACAAGTTTCATTACGCTTATTTTAGATGAATTAATTTTAACGTATTTACCAAATTTAAATTAAAGGAGCCTTGGGCTCCTTTTTTAGTTTTTCAATAGGTATGCTCTTATTCACAAACTAGTTTACCACTGGGTTCACCTATTTTGCCGTTAGTCATAATTCTATTTTGGCAATCCCTCTAAGCCCATACATTTGTATTGTAAGTAATTAATAACCTCAATTTTAAGTCTTATGATAGCCGTAGCAAAAGTTATTATAGCATTGATAGTCAGTGTTATATTTTTAATTTTTTAAATAAAGCAAATCAAAAAAAGTTAAACTATGGAAAATACTGTATACAATTCACAAAAAAAGCAACCGAAATACAAGGTAGTTTTAGTTACCTTGTTTGTTGTCTTACTTTGTGGGGGTCTTGGATTTCTGGTGGGTAAAGGAATATACTTCTTGATAAATTGATAGGTAATTGTTTTATTTAGATAAAAATATTTAGGCCTAGAATATAAAATAAAACCTAGAGTACTTTAATAATTAAGAACGTTTTAAATGATTAATAAATATAGATGGGATATTGCATTTTGGGCCGTTCAATTTATAGGATGGGGTGGTCTTACCTATATTGCCTACCTTTTTACACCAAATACGGATGGTTATAAGGAAACCAATTTCTTTTTTTTCTTACTTATCGTAACATTTGGAATTGGAATTACATCTACCGGATTGCTCCGCTGGTATTTAAAGGCAAATGTCTCTTTGGATAACTTTAATACTCAAGAGCTGGTTAAAATTTTATTTGCTGTGGGTGCAGCTTCACTATTATACTTTGGTCTAAGCTATGCTACCGGATATTTGAAGGCGTATTTTGATAGCGAAGTGGTAATAATACCTGAGATTTATAAGGAATTTGGTTTGGGCTTAGCACTTTTAAATTCTTTTCTTACCATCATCGGGTGGACTATTTTTTACATGTCGGTTAAGATAGTATTCAAATTGAACGCTGATCGGCTGGAACGTTCTGAATTGAATGCAGCCCTTAAACAGTCACAATTAAATACCTTAAAAGGGCAAATTAATCCTCATTTTATGTTTAATAGTTTAAATAATATTAGAGGACTGATGCTAGAGGATGTAGAGCGAAGCAGAGACATGTTAACCAAATTATCTGAGATGCTACGCTATTCATTAACCAAAAATGATGTAAATTCTATTGCCCTTAAAGATGAACTGGAAATGGTTGAAAACTATGTAGCGCTCTCCAAGATTCAAATGGAAGACCGACTTCAATTTAAGACCGAGATTGCTCCGAATACTATGGATCAGCTCATTCCACCAATGATTATACAATTACTTGTGGAAAACGCCACAAAACATGGTATTTCAAAGCTAAAGGATGGCGGTACTATAAAGCTGAGAACAGCGCATCAAAATAATGAACTATTAATATCGGTTTCAAATACCGGTAAGCTTACTATTGCTAAGGACTCAACCCAATTAGGTCTTAAAAATATTAAACAAAGACTGCGGTTATTGTATGGTGATAAAGCCAGTTTTACACTAGAGGAAATAAATGGTGAAGTGGTTTCTAACATAAAGATTCCTTTGGTATGACTAGTATAAAAGCAGTTATTGTTGAAGATTCCCGTTTGGCTAGAAATGAACTCAAAGAGCTCCTTAAAGCTTATGATAATGTGGAACTTTTAGGTGAGGCAGCCAATGTAGATGAAGGGATAGCATTAATACGAACTACTCGTCCAAATCTCTTGTTTTTGGACATTAATATGCCGGAAAAGGATGGTTTTGAACTTTTAGAACAGTTAGATGAGGTGCCTATTACTGTTTTTACCACCGCTTATGATGAATATGCCATTAAATCTTTTGAATACAACGCTTTGGATTATCTCTTAAAACCTATTAATGAAAAACGTTTCGCGCTGGCTATAGAAAAAGTCACAACCGAGTTGGAAAAGAATAGCGGGTTAAAAGTAAGCATGCCTCCACTTAATGAAAACAGTCAGATTTTTATAAAGGATGGTGAAAAGTGCTGGTTGGTAAAAATAGGAACCATATCTCATTTTGAAATTGTGGGGAATTATACCCGGGTTTTTTTCGAGGATCAAAAACCCATGCTCTATAAATCACTGAATCAGGTAGAAGAGAAACTCCCACAACAAAGTTTTTTTAGAGCCAATCGGCAACAAATCATCAACACTAACTTTATAGAAAATGTAGTCCCCTGGTTTAATGGGAAACTAAAACTCACCATGAAGAATGGGGATGAAATTGAGGTTTCAAGAAGACAATCCTATCTTTTTAAAGACAGGATGTCTTTATAATTAAATCAATTTGCTTTAACTCTTACCCCCACGCTGTGACTGCTAAATTCCGGAGCGTACATGCTTTGAATTGTTGTAATACCATTGCTAAAATCCCCTGCATT
>CAYTDS010000135.1:0-4178 GCA_964436555.1 uncultured Flavobacteriaceae bacterium
CCGGACAAAAACCACATATCGATTATAATTTAATTCCTGGAGTAGTCTATACCTGGCCCGAAGTTGCTGCCGTTGGTAAAACCGAAGAAGAATTAAAACTGGCTGGTGTTACCTACAAAGTAGGTCAATTTCCAATGCGTGCTTTAGGACGGGCAAGAGCCAGTATGGATTTGGATGGTTTTGTGAAAATCCTTGCCGACAAAGAAACCGACGAGGTTTTGGGCGTACATATGATTGGAGCTCGTTGCGCTGATTTAATTACGGAAGCAGTAACCGCCATGGAATTCAGAGCCTCTGCCGAAGATATTTCACGCATGAGTCATGCACATCCAACATATGCTGAAGCTGTAAAGGAAGCTGCACTTGCCGCCACCGATAATCGTGCGTTGCACATATAATTCTTCTGATATAAAATTAACTAGAGGCAAGTATTAGAAGAGAATTTTTCTAGTACTCAGCAAAACCAAATAATCGTAAGACCATTTGTCTTGCTCTTAGCAAATTAGTTTTAACAAGCCCAAGAGTAAAAATGTACCATGGCTCTATTGCAGTCAATGCAGTTTTATATGCCAGCGCAATGTTACTTTTAATGGTTTCCTTGTGTTTTTCAAACTGTAGTGCAGCAAAAGTACTGGCAACCATGAAAGCAAGAGCCCCGGGAATTACTATTGATGGCGGTAAAGAATGATTCATATATCCGTACAATCCTAAACCTGTAAAACTGCCATATAATATTATGTAGTGCGCTATATAAATAGATAGAGTACTCTGACCAATTTTTAGAACCTTACTATTCATTAAAAAACGATTAAGTAACATAAAAATGGCAAATACAATCATCACATTACCTAATCTTATAAAAAGGTAGTTACTATTATAAACCTCAGTAAAAATTGTTAATCCCGTACCATCTCCTAATGCCTTAAAAAAGCCTGTAGAAAAATAAATTAAGATTACTCCAAGGGCGGTAAATGAAACGATTGCAGCACTGTTTAAATACTTAAAGCTTTTAAATTTCGTAAAAA
Organism: uncultured Flavobacteriaceae bacterium; assembly: GCA_964436555.1. GTDB lineage: Bacteria > Bacteroidota > Bacteroidia > Flavobacteriales > Flavobacteriaceae > Aurantibrevibacter. The sequence continues at coordinate 1,026 of CAYTDS010000135.1, forward strand.
CTAAAGAGAGAAAGGCTCCAAAAGTAGCATAACCAAACCAAGGAAATATAGTAAATACAGAACCATTAGTCTTAGTAAAATAGTTTGCTATTGCTTGAGGCAAATAGGAGTGCGAGAACTGTTTATATAGCGGTTCAAAAACAAATAATAAACAAGTAATTGCCACTAAGACTACGGGCATTATATACTTGTTTCTTTTTACAGTTAAAAGATAAATACCAATAATTCCCAAAATAGAAAGCCCAATACAATGCAGTACATCTACCAAATAAAAGCCATTGTATATTTGTCCCTGAAGAAGCCCTCCAAGGTTGAGCCTCAATAAATAACCTATAAAAAGTAGTTGTAATCCACGTTTTATCCCTTTTTCAACTCTAGGGTTATCAAACCCTAATTTGTCGCCTTTAACTAAGAGATAGGTAAAAATAAAACCGGAAACAGTAAAGAATACAGGAGCAGTAATTCCTCTAAAATATTTCCAAATAGAGAATGCCATATTCGAATTATCTCTAAAGGCATTGTCCAAAAGACCATCAACAAAATGCCCTTGAAGCATCATTAAAATTGCCCAGGCACGAATTGCGTCAATAAAATATAATCTGTAAGTGTTGCGCTCCATAAAAAATGTTCTCCCCTATATACTGATTAAAAGGGGTGTTTGGATCTTTCAAAGTGCAAAATTAGTCAAAATGCGTGCAAGTCACGCGTAATTAAGGTAATTTCGTTCAAAATTGTTAATAACTTCGTTATGTCGCACATACTTTGCTTTGCCGGAAGCAACTCCTCAACCTCAATTAACTATAAATTAGTTAAATACACGGCAAAATTGATTCCAGATATTCATGTAGTCCAGGTCTTAAATATGACAAACTATCCCTTTCCCATGTACAGCGAAGATTATGAAAAAAGCAACGGATTTTCTAATTCACTTAAAGAATTCAGAACATACATACAAGAAGCTCAGGGATTAATTATTTCTGCTAATGAGCACAATGGAAACCCTTCAGCTTACATTAAAAACTTATTGGATTGGCTTTCACGTTTGGATAGAAAATTTTTGGAGGAGAAAAGAATATTTCTAATGGGCACTTCCCCCGGGAAAAGGGGCGCACAAGGCTCAATAGAAGTACTTACTAAATTAATGCCTAGATTTGGGGCGGAAATTGTCTCCAACTTTTCGTTGCCTTTATTTAAGGAGAACTTTGAGGAGGAAATGATTTCCAATAAAGAATTGGCAAAAAAGCACCAAGAGGCATTATCCCTATTCCTGACTAAAATTTGAAAAAAGCTTGCGAACTACAATTTCTTTTAAGGTTCAGGACATTTTAAGATTTAAAGAATCCCTGTTGCAATGGTCCCAACAATATGAGGAAATAGTTTGGCTAGATAGCAATAATCATAAAAGTAGTTACAGTTCTTTTGACGCACTACTTGCAATAGAGGCACTAAGCATTGTTAAAACAAATGCACCCGGGGCTTTTGAAAAACTATCTCATTTTAGGAGTATTACAAATGACTGGATTTTCGGTTTTTTAACCTACGACCTCAAAAATGATTTAGAAGACTTATCCTCATGCAATCCAGACCGGCTTCAGTTTCCTGAACTGCTTTTTTTTCAACCCAAAAAGGTGATCCGGATTCAAGGAAAGAAAGTAGATTTTATATACCACAACGCTGATAAAATGGTTATAGAAGCCGATTTTAATAGTATATCAAAACTTCAATTTCAAGAAAATAGTTTTAATTCTGAAATTCCCCTTCAAAACCCCATTCGAATTAAAATGAGAATATTTAAGGATGAATATTTTAGGAGAATTGATAAAATGTTAGCACACATTCACCGAGGTGATATCTACGAAGCTAATTTTTGTCAGGAATTTTATGCAGAAGATATTCAAATAAATCCTCTAAAAGTCTACAGTAAATTAAATGAAATTTCTCATGCTCCTTTTTCTACTTTTTTAAAATTTGGAGACAATTATCTACTGTCCGCGTCTCCTGAGCGTTATCTAAAAAAAACCGGTAGAAAACTTATTTCCCAACCTATAAAGGGAACAGCCAAAAGAGATATGGATACCACAATAGATAATTCAAATAGGAAAAACCTGGAAAATGACCCAAAAGAACGCTCAGAGAATATAATGATTGTGGATTTGGTTCGGAATGATCTTTCAAAAAGTGCTGTCAAAGGTAGTGTGCTGGTGGAGCAACTTTGTAAAGTACACACGTTTAAACAAGTACATCATATGATTTCGACAATTACGGCACAAATTCCGGAAGGCAGAGATCCTGTAGAAATTTTGAAGGAAACGTTTCCTATGGGAAGCATGACGGGGGCTCCGAAAATAGCAGCCATGAAAATAATAGAGGAGTTGGAATCCTTTAAAAGAGGTCTTTACAGTGGAGCAGTGGGCTATTTTACACCTGAAGGTGATTTTGATTTTAATGTGATTATCCGAAGTATTTTATACAATGCTGCCACCAAATATGTTTCATTCTCGGTTGGTAGTGCAATTACTGCTAAAGCAGTTGCGGAGCGAGAATATGAAGAATGTTTGCTTAAAGCAAAAGCAATGAGAAGTGTTTTGGAGAATACATTTTAAAGTGGATAAGCCGTCAAAAAGAAGGCTAACTTAAGTACTTTTGTATGGTGCAGCAAGAATTTCAACATCATATAGAAACTCATTTTCCTGAACTTTGGGAGAATCCTTTTTTAGTAGCGTGTAGTGGCGGGTTAGATAGTGTTGTGCTAGTGCACTTATGTAATAAATGCAAGCTGAATTTTGCAATAGCTCATTGTAATTTTGGATTAAGAGGTAGTGAAAGTGATATAGATGAAGACTTTGTAATTGATTTGGCAAAAGCACTTGATATTATTTTATTCGTTACACGTTTTGATACAACTGCTTATGCAGAAGAGCATAAAGTTTCCATCCAAATGGCGGCCAGGGATTTGCGATACCATTGGTTTGATGAACTTTTGAAGGAAAAAGGTTTAAAAATGCTAGTCACAGCGCATCACGCAGATGATAATCTGGAAACTTTTTTAATCAACTTAAGTAGAGGAACAGGGCTTCAAGGGCTGCTGGGTATTCCAGAAAAAACAGCTTCCATTGCAAGGCCTTTACTGCCTTTCTCACGAGAGGCTATTTT
>CAYTDS010000135.1:4278-6118 GCA_964436555.1 uncultured Flavobacteriaceae bacterium
AAATGGAAAACAGGAGACTATTTTTATCCATTAGGAATGCAAAATAAGAAGAAGCTGTCCAAGTTCTTTAAAGATGAAAAGATTAGTGTTCTTGACAAAGAGCGACAATGGTTGTTATGTTCTCAGGACCAAATTGTTTGGGTCATAGGAAAACGAGGAGATGACCGATTTAAAGTAACAAAAGAAACGCAGAACATATTAAAGTTTAGTTTTAAAGAATGAAACATATTTTCCTTTTTTGTTTTCTGTGCCTATTTGTCTTAACGGGTTTTGCACAATCCGATGAAAATCCGGTAGTATGGTCGCATGAGGTTACAAAAATTAGTGAAACGGAGTATGAACTTATTTTTAAGGGATCTATTTTTGAAGGATGGCATGTATATTCCCAGCACACTGCAGATGGAGGATCATTGCCAAGCGAATTTACGTTCGAAAAAGCAGGTATTGATTACGAATTAATAGGAGAAACGCTCGAAAGCGAAACTATCACGGAATACAGTGATATTTTTGAAGTAGATGAAACCTTTTTTAAGAAAAAAGCCATTTTTACCCAACGTATAAAAATACTTAACCCGTCTGTTGATGTTTTAATCGTTGATTTCTTTTATCAGGTGTGCAAAGAAGTTTGTATTCAAAAGGACGAAGTTTTTACAATCTCATTAAGTGGAAAGGCTATATCCACAGTAGAAAGTACAATTGATGACCGAAGTTTGGCCATGAGTGCCGCTTTGATGTTAAATCTAAAAAATAAAGAAGCTTTGTCCTTTGAAAATGGAAAGACTTCTACGGGTAAATCGGGATTATGGGTAATTTTTGGACTGGGTTTTTTAGGAGGACTTATTGCACTACTTACTCCTTGTGTGTTTCCTATGATTCCATTAACCGTTTCATTTTTCACAAAACAGTCAGGGACAAAGGTGCAGGGGGTAACCAATGCCGTTTTATATGGTTTCTTTATTGTGCTCATCTATTTTTTACTTAGTCTGCCATTTCATGTTTTCGATTCTGTAGATTCTCAAATTTTAAATACCATTGCCACAAACGTTTGGCTTAATATTTTCTTCTTTCTGATATTTGTATTTTTTGCTTTTTCGTTTTTTGGGTATTATGAATTGACATTGCCTAGTTCATGGGCCAATAAGATGGATGCCGCCTCTTCAAAGGTTGGCGGGGCTTTTGGAATATTTTTTATGGCAGTAACATTGGCCATTGTTTCCTTTTCCTGTACCGGTCCTATTTTAGGGGGCCTTCTGGGAAGTACTACTTTGGCAGAAGGTGATGTTGCAACCAATTTATCAGCAGGGATGGTGGGTTTTGGTTTGGCTTTAGCATTGCCATTCGCCTTGTTTGCCTTATTTCCAGCATGGCTAACTTCTCTTCCTAAATCAGGAGGTTGGATGACGACTGTTAAAGTTGTTTTGGGTTTTTTAGAATTAGCGCTAGCTTTAAAATTTCTTTCCAATGCCGATTTGGTGGGAAATTGGGGTATTCTCAAAAGAGAACTTTTCCTAAGTTTATGGATAATTATATTCGCGTTACTTGCCCTATATCTATTTGGTGTAATACGATTTCCTCATGACAGTAAACTAAAAAAATTACCATGGCCAAGAAGGGGATTGGGTATTGTAACTTCCATTTTTGTAATTTATTTGGTATTGGGTACTTTGAAAGCCATCGATTTAAAATTATTAAGTGGTTTTCCCCCTCCGGATTTCTATACGCTTGTAAAACAAGAAAATAATTGCCCTTTAGGTTTAAATTGTTTCAAGGATTTTGAATCGGGTCTCAGTTTTGCCCGAGAAAATAAAAAACCTATTTTACTCGATTTTACGGGTTGGGC
>CAYTDS010000136.1:0-6067 GCA_964436555.1 uncultured Flavobacteriaceae bacterium
TAGACTTTATTTTTGGAATGGAAGTACTTCCAAAGTGTTCTATTCTTACAATAGTTTGTACTCCAATTTTGGAAATAAGCCGCTGTTTTTCCTTTTCGTAAATGCCTTTCCATTTTGGATTAGGGTCCACCAATTCTACCGGAAAAAGTGAATTCCAATCTTCCTTAGTTAAGTCTTTCAAACTTCGTTTCATATGTGTTCCAAATATTTTTTCCTTAAGGCAGTTTTATCCGCTAATTTGATAAAAGATAAAATAAGTCATTCCCAAATTAAAAGCTGCATGACATAGTATTGCTCCTAAAATCGAACCAGAATGGTTTCTGCAAACGTAAAAGAAAATACTTACAACAAACATACTCAATACCCATATCAAAGTTGGCATGAGTAGGAATTCCCATTGTTGATTGTGGAATACTAGTCCAAAATGTGTGATATGAACAGCGGCAAATGCGGAACTATCAATTAAAGATGCTTTCCTGCTACCTATGGAACTGGCAAAACTTGAATGGACAATTCCTCTAAAGAAGAGTTCTTCCCCAATCGGGCTAAATGTCATTCCAATCAAAGCTGAAATACCGAACATGATAAGTCTACTTTGTTCGTCAATTTCCTTTGGAATATTATAGGATTTCCCAATATAATTGAACCAATTTTTGTGTGAGCTACCGTAAAACGTTTCTCCTAGGAAGTAAAGCAAAAAGCTAAAAACAATACCAATAGTCAATGCAATAAGCAGCCAACTATTATTTGTAGGTCTTTTAATTCCGATTCGTTTCCTGCCGTACTTACTTAAAAACACGAATGGTGCAAGTGCCATAATAACCATAGTGATTCCTACGTATTGCATATTGCCAATTACATTGCCATGTAAGACCAAAATAACACGGGGAATACATATCAGAAGAATTAAAAAAAGCCCGAATTTCCAGTTAAAATTGAAAATCTTACTCCAAAAAGATTTTAATTCCTGCTCCATACTCTTCTCTAAACTTTATTTGAACTTTTATTTTGATAGTTCTTTAACAATCATTTCTTCAACTTCTGAAGAAGGGTCTTTTATATAGGCATTCACAATCAGTCCCTGTTTATCAATTAATATATAATTAGGTATGAAATTTATATTGAATTGACGTCCGAAATCTTTTTTCATACCACCCTCGATAAATACATTAGAAATGGAAAGTTCAATATTATCCTTTAGAAAACTTAACCACTTCTCTCTAGAATCGTCCACGGAAACCATCAGAACCTCTAAATTAGGATTATCGTTGAATTTATTAGCTATATCGATGACTTTCTGGCGAGCTTCAAGACAGGGAGCACACCAAGTTGCCCAAACATCTATGAAAACCACTTTCCCACTTAAGTCTCCCAATCGAAAAGATGAGCCGTTGGACGTTTCTGCTTTGAAATCAATAGCCTTTTTCCCTTTTTGGGTCAAGAAAAACTTATCAGAAAACCTCTTTGTTAAATGATTGTACTTGTTTTCACGCTCTTGATCAAGTATAACCTCCAGAGTGCTAGTATTTAGTAATTTCTGTTCCGACTCCCAGTATGGTGAAGATTCTACAATTTCTTTTATAAATACAAATTTCATAAAATCGGATATATCTTTACCTGCCAAATTTTCATCGATATAATTAAGAAATTCAGTTAGTGAGTTTAATGATCCTACTTTTCTTAAATATTTGATTTTAAGTGTAGCTAAATATAAATAAGGTGCCGATTTAAGGAAGTTTTCTGAAAATTCTATTGTTTCAGTAAAATCGTAGAAACTATTCTCCACTTTAATCTTTTTTGGGACTAAGCCATAGAATAATAAGAAACCGTAGAGCCTTGTGCTATTGTAAAACTTAAGTATATCAATTTCAGTTGTACTCAATCTGGTTGAATAATCTAGAATCATCTGCTCCCTTTCTAACTTGAATGCATCAAACATTTGAACAATTGAATCAAGATTATCTGTAGTAAATATGAAGTTCAAATTTTCATTAAGATAGGATAGGGTATTAGTAGACAAATAGTTCAATAAAGAATCCACGACTCTTTTTGTAGTTATGGAAGAATCATCAAAGGCCTTGATCTCTATATCTTTACCAGATTCCAAAAACGTTAAATAAGCAGAGCGGTGTTTACCCGCCTGAACCTTACCAATTGTATTATAAGGCATTGGCAATTCAACTTTTTCATTTCCAAAAAGATTAATTACTTCTATATCTGTACCAATATCAGTAATTGTAACGCTGTCATTTATGTTGATTAGGGAGAAGTTTATATGGGTGTTGATTTCTTTAACGTCAGTTGCACATGAGACCAAGAGTACTATTAGCAGCGACAGATTGACAAACCCAACACGCTTAGAATAGGAATTTAAGATTTTGTAAACAGTCATATTACGTGACACTTTACTTAATTAATAATCGTTTATTTGAACTTTTAATTTTTTGAGTTTAATTCTCTAAGGTCTTCGACCGCCTTTTTAAAATCCTTTTGATGAGTTATAAAAAATGGCTCAAGCACAACATTCAATCGATCAATATCAATTTCATAAGAGCTATTTTCTTCCTTTAAAATATAATCTAATGGCTTAAGTTCAAAAATTCCATCAAATTCATTTACTTTATTTTTCATGAGCGTAAAATATTCTACGGTTAGGTATCTCCACCAATCAAATCTATTTTTTACCTTTCTAGTCATCGTCATTTGTGCCATTTGATGATAATCAACCCTGCCTTTACATAAGTTGTCAATTACATCCGATTCAGTAGCCACTTCACATAAGCACTTACTTATTTCTATTTGCCTAAATAAACATTCAAAAAGACAACCGTAAAATGTTCTAATATATTCAAGAGCAGTATTTTCTACCTGATAAAAATCCGTATTAGTATTGGCAATTTTTGTTTTGCCATCAAAAAAATCGCCGTGATTACTAGGATATAATAAAATTGACTCTCTCCTTCTATTGAAACTAAAAACCCGCGCATTTAATTCATTAGCTATATGATGTCCGATTTCATGAATGAATATAATTTGGAGATTGTCCATTGCCATTAAAGTTTGTTAAAACTATCTAAGCCTAAATTGATCACATATGAATAGAATCGTTTTTTTGAATGTTTAATCTTGGTCACATTCATCCTCCCATTCCTTGATATAAACATCTAACCGGAGTAGTATCCCATTTACTTTTTCAATATGGAATTTTTGAGGATCATATTTGCCATCAATGGCCACTAGCTTACTTCTTACCCACTTTTTAAGTTCTTTATGCTCGGGATTCCTCGGCTTCGACATGATCTTCAAAAAATCATAAAAACCCGGAAGGCCGCCTACATCCTCCGGAGGACAGCTCAGTTCACCCGAACAGCAGACAGGAAAGGGAAGCCCAAGGTCTTCAATAATCATTTCCAAGGTAAGGGAATGTTGCCAGTAATCTCCAAAATCATATAGATAGTCCATTTTCTGCCCATTGGCATTGAGAACATCGCCAATTTTTATCCTTTGCGCATCGATAATCCCATGAGGGCCATTGAAGCCGTCGTCCTCAAATTGTTGACCGATACGATAGCTGTCCATTGCGAATTCGTATAGGTGATAGTTCTCCCATCCCATAACGATTTGGATGATGTGATGAAGTCTATAAAATGTGATATCGGATGGCACCAATAATTCGCGCCATATTTTGGGATTACTGCTTTCTAACTCAATTCGAAATTTAAAAACCCTGCTCAATTTTTGATCCTTTATGTGAACTTTACTTTAGGTGTTTGCGAAAGTCCATCATGCCTCCGAGGACTCTGACAATGAATATTCCTTTTTGGTCGATATAATAGAAGATTACATGTGATTTATATCTGTACCGCAGTAGCATTTGATTTTTGACGGCAACGTATCTGCTACCCAACTCTGGATTGTTGGCCAGTTCTTCCAAAGCTTCCTTTAAGCCATGGGCATATTTTAAAGATTGGCGTTCTCCGAATTCTTTTATGGTGTAATTGGCTATGGACTTAATATCGCTCTTTGCCTTAGCGCTAATTACATAGCTAGTTTTTGGCATTATGCTCGTTTATTGCTTCCTCCCAGATACTGTCTATGGTCGCATCTGACGGCCCGCTCTCCATTCCTTCGATTAACGCCTCGTTTAAATCCACAATACGCTTTCTACGCTCTTGGTCTTTTCGAATAATATCTCTGACATATTCGCTATCATTCGTATAAAAGCCTTGTTCGATCAAGCTTTTTACATAAGCCTCCTGTTGTTCTGTAAATGTGATTGATTTTCTAATTACCGCCATGATGAACCAATATTATTAATAATGGTTCAAATTATGAATTAATTTTGAGGAAAGCAACTATCCTTTATTTGAACTTTGAATAATTTACTTTTTTGCATTTAGAAATTTAATGATTATTCCAAGTTGTCCCAGATGGTAGATATCATGATGAAGCATTCCGTTCAACACAAACCTATACTCATACATTCCTTTGAAATCGGTGTCATAATATTTCTCTACTAAAAAGCTATCCTCTTTTTTTTCCAATAAGGATAACAGTTCTAGAAGCGAGTTTCTGTACTGTTGTAGGATATTGTTCCACCCAAGCTTAATCAAAATATCGTTGGTAAGCCAGTTTTCTTCACTATCGTCCGTCAAACTACCTTTGCCTGTCTTAATCTTGAGTATCGTCTCCTTCCTCCATGTGGTAAGGTGGGAGATGATTTCGGCTATGCTATGAAGGTCTGGTAGCGGTCTTGTAAACACTTCGGTTTCATCAACCATATCCAACTTCTTCGAAAAGTTTTCACCAATCCAAGTTTTTGCCTCCTGTATCGCTAGAAGTTGATTTACGATTTCTTGGATTAAAATTCTCAAATGGTCACTTTAGTTTTTAAGAACCTGCTCCTCATTGTTAATCATGTAATCCAGGGAACGGTTAACCAGATCATTTAATTTTAAACCCCTTTTAACGGCAAGCGTTGAAATTCTTTTATGAATTGATTGTGGGACCCTAACATTGAAAACTCCCTTATAGGTTTTCTCCGGTTCCTTTCCAAGTTCTGCACAGGTCTGTAAATAATCATTTACGGCCTCCTTAAAGCCGGCTTCTAAATCCTTAACATTATCGGCCTCAAAGTTTACCAAGTCGTTTATGCCTTCCAGCTTTCCATAAAAAACCTTGTCTTCGGCGCTATAGTTCACACTCCCTGAGTAGCCTTTGTATTCTAAATAATCTTTCATGATTTAACTTTTAAAGTTCCAATTTTTCCAAAATTTGACGAATTACATATTGCTTTACAATATTCCCTGGGTGCGGTTTGTGTAAATTGATGATATCATTTTCAGAATTAATAAATTTAATTCTTGACCCACCTGTTTTTCCTTTCCCCATTTTTTCAAAATACCCTTTGTGGTTTAATATGTTAACCAATTCTTCCCAAGTGAGGTCTTTTGGAACTTTTATAAATTTAGCAATTAACTTTTCAATCTTGGACATAGACAAAGATAGTAAAAATAAATATTGTAACTAAAACACAGTTACAATAATTTATATATATTTTCTTACTTAACTTTTTTTAAACTAATTGGTTTAGGATACCGTTAGAGTGCTCTACCACTATTCTACCCTTGGTGGGAATCATGTTTTGCCACACCCAATTGTAATGATCGATTACCTGTTTTGCTGTCAAATTAGGCCTTTCGCCGGTTGTATGTCCATCAGAAACCACAGTAATATCAAAATCCTTTGTTAATGCGGACTGTATAGTAGACTCGACACAAAAATCAGTTGCGCAGCCTGTTATTACCAATTCGGTAACATTCATATCAGATAAGCTTCCCTGCAGTTTAGAATTATAGAATACATCATTAGCGTATTTATCGATTAAATAATCTGTTGGATTAACATCAAGATCGTCCAACAATTCCCATTCCCAAGTATTCTTTTCAAATTCACCTGTGCCGGTACCATCGTGTTGAATAAAGATAACCGGAAGATTCTTTTTTCGAAATGTCAAGGCAAGCTTATTTATTCGCCCCACTATGCCAACGGCATCAAACCTTGGAGT
>CAYTDS010000137.1:0-5992 GCA_964436555.1 uncultured Flavobacteriaceae bacterium
TATAGTCACAACAATAAATTATACCTAGTTTTGTGACGCAACATAACTTCATTACAAAGTGTTTAAAGAAAGGGTACAGCATATTATCGCACAAGGCGAAGGCGTTAGAATCGAATTCAAAGAATCGCGGTCAAAGCTGCCCAGCAATCTATTCGAGACCATTTGTGCCATGCTCAATAGAGACGGTGGGGATATTGTTCTCGGTGTAGATGATAAGGGCGTTGTTACCGGAGTGGATAAAAAGAAGGTTGACGAAATCATAAGTAATTTGGTTACACTCTCCAATAATCACAATAAGTTAGATCCTCCATTTATTCTTTTCCCACAGGTATATGAAATGGGAGATGAGACGGTAATTCATATCCAAGTGCCATCAAGTTCCCAAATGCACAAAAGTGCGGGTCATATTTATGATAGAAGTAGCGATGGGGATTTTAAGGTTAGCGAGCCGCAATTGATAGCGGATAGCTACAATAGAAAACGAAACCATTATTCCGAGGGTACTATTTACCCCTTTGTGCAGCTATCTGATTTTAATTTAGAGTTGTTCACTAGGGCAAGGAATTTGATACGGGGGAATAATCGAAACCATCCTTGGTTGTCGCTCTCCGATGAACAACTGTTGCAAAAGGCCGGTCTGTGGAAAAGGGATTTTTCTTCGGGGCTGGAAGGATATACTCTGGCAGCAATATTGTTGTTCGGGAAAGATGAAACCATACAGCAGATTTTACCGCATTATAAAATTGACGCCTTGGTACGGAAGAATAATGTGGAGCGTTTTGACGATAGGTTATACTGCACTACCAATCTTATCGATGCATACGACCAGTTAATGGATTTTGCTGCCAAACATCTTTCAGACCCTTTCTTTTTGGAAGGCACACAACGAAGAAGTCTACGGGGAATAATTTTCCGAGAAATCATTGTAAATATGATTGTACATCGAGAATATACCAATGCGCAGCCTGCCACTTTTATTATCTACAGGGATAGAGTAGAAACCGAAAATGCGAACAATCCGCATGGGGAAGGCCCTTTGTCTCCGACAAATTTTTCGCCATTCCCCAAAAACCCGTCGATTGCCAAGTTCTTTATGCAATTGGGAAGGTTTGATGAATTGGGTTCTGGTATTTTGAACGTAAATAAATATATCAAAGCGTATTCAGGAAAGGACAACCCCCAATTTATTGAAGGAACAACTTTCAAGACTATTATTCCTGTTAAAGACACTTTTTTTGGAGCAGTTGACGGAGTTCCTGTCGGAGCAATTGACGGAGCAATTGACGGAGCATTTGTCGGTGTAACAAAGGGAGTGAAAGAAAAACTAAAAGCCATTCTAAAAGCCGTTGCAGAAGAGGAAGGTAAGAGAATTCCTTTTTATAAGAGTGTTACTGATCTTGATGAAAGCGATAGGACAATTGAAAGGTATATGCAGCAATTACGAGAAGCAAATCTAATTGAATTCAGAGGGGAAGCATCTCAAACAGGAGGTTATTACCTTACTGATAAATTCAAGAGCGCCATTGAATCCCTAGGATGATTGTCCTTTGTCCTCCCGTCCCAAATAACATGGAATAGAAATTGTCTTTATTGATTGAAACAGACCTTAAAAACTCGTCAAACTTTATACCATAGAGCTATTTCCCATTTCTTTTCAGCCCATCAAAAACAGACGGGTCGTTGGTTTTTAAATAGGCTTTAACCCTTGAAGAATGGGGGATGGCCACTAAATTGAATTCTTTTTGCAGTCTATGTTTATCTGGTTTTAAGGCGAACATTTCCCGAAGATGTTGTTGAATTTCGGTATCGATTTTTGTTTGCCTTTCTTGTTTTGATTCTACCCTATTGTCGCTGTTCAAGATGATTTTGTTGTCAAGGGTTTTTAGTATCAGCTCTTGTTGCTCCAACACTTTATCAAGTTTGGCGACAAGTATTTTTATTTCGTTTTCCATTACAATCTTTTTAAAACCTCAATAACACTTTAGGTGTCGTAGGTGTTCTCTATTTTTGACATTTTGAAATCAATTTTAACGTTGGTTGTTTTCGCTCGAGTGAAAATTCTGTTAGAGTAGACCATTTTTTTATTGAGATGGTTTGTTTAAGTTCCATTCAATTGGTTGTCTTATTGTGCTACAATTTAAATCCGGTTTTTGGAATGGATTGTTAAGAAAATCTTCGGCAATTTGAAGGAAACAGGGGTTACCCAAATCATGACTTTCATCTGGGAAAACGACTCCATAACCATTTTTCAAGTACCTTAAAGCTTCGATGGAATTACTAATGGGAGTGACTGGGTCTAAACTGCCCGACACCATCAACGTTGGAATATCTGAAATCACGGGTTGGTTTTCAAGAATCGGTGCCCTAAATGAATGCCAATTGGATAGAGAGTTAAACCCTTCAAAAGTTGTAATGTCAAATCCTAGCTCAGATTTTTTCTGAGCACAAATTACTTCAAGACTATCGATAAAGGGTAGTTCTTCATAAGCCATGACCGAATTGTTCATAGGCCAACTAACAAGATTGTAAATAAATTCAATACGTTGCAAGACTTTGTTTATGGGTTCCAAATTACCCTTCTCCATCGCTTCAATAATTCCGGGGATATCCGCTATTGACTGGCGACTGTAAAGTGAATGGTGTAATATTAGTAAAGCATCTCTGCGGTTCAGAACAAAAGGTTGTGAATCGTAGTCTAAGTGCAAAGGTTCCGACTTTAACTTTTTTAGGATATTTAATAAACGATTTTTAAGATGGGGATAGCGGCTATTACATTTCTCACTTTGTTCACAGCGCCTGAGAACTTCAAAAAGGGATTTTTCAAAATCGATAATCGTTTCTCCAGATAATTGAGATTCTGGAGTAAAAATGCCTACAAAGATTGAACTACGAACACTATTTGGAAAATCGCGCATGATGGTCAACCCCAATCTTGTACCATAGGAAGCTCCTAATAGATTCCATTGTTCATATCCCAAAACTTTACGTAAGTCCTCAAAATCCGCAGCATTTTCTTGGCTAGTATATCCAGCCAGATCAACTCCTTTTTGATTGACCGCTTCTTTACATTGGTTAAAGATTGAATCCATGGCCTCTAATTCTTCTTTAGGGCCTAAGTCTCGTCTTGCAATAGCAAAAATGGCTTTACCCATGTCAATACAATTTTCTTCCGAGGCACCTGTTCCCCGTTGATCCATGAGTACAATATCCCTATCGTTTCTGAGAAGATGATTTTTCCAATAATCCTCCATGATTAAGGTGGGAGCTCCTGGGCCGCCCGACAAAAATAAAATAGGTGCCTTTAACGAATCGGCTTTTTTTGCCTTAAGAACTTTATATGCCAATTTGTGACTTCGAGAATCGGAGTTCAGTCGGTTTTCAGGGACTTCTAGAATGCCATCTATGACTTCATTCGGAGGAGTTGTATTACACGCATGAAAGAGAACTGCCAAAATTAAAACTGTCCATGAACGCATATTTGTATATTGATTTTATAGTGACTAATAGATCTCGATATGTTGGATTGTGAAATTTGCCACAAACGCTTTTTTACAATAAACGCTGACGGTTTAGCTATGAAGAGTAAGGGGGTAAAGAGGCACTTCATATTCCAGCAAAGCCCGTAGCAAAAGCTTTTGCGGACCTGATAACAATATGCAAACCTTCGGAAAAGCCCAAAGCCCATATTGTTTATAGGTGTTATTACAAAACGTTTATCCTTTTCTAAGATGCCAATATTTGAGAAATCAATGTCTTATATTTTTGAGTATCCTTTTCAAATTTCTTTTGTACACCAATCCATAATATAATTCCTAGTGCTAAAAGTATTCCTCCAATTATGTACATGTAAGCACTACTATTTATTCCTGAGATTATTGCGACCAGAAGGCCCAAACCTAAAAGCAGATGGATAGATACTATCAATTTTATCAGAAAGTGTTGGTCAAAAGAAATTTCTACATCTGTCTTGTCTTCAGTATCCACTTTTAATAATTTTCCATTAACAATAGTCCAATTTTGAAATACCATGTACCACGCATAAAGAATCCGTTTACGCACTTTAAACGTTACTGAATTATTATTATCACGATTTACATTAAAAACGAATCCGTCGACAGATTTAAGTGCCGATTTTAATTTCTCACTAGTCTCATTAGGATTACTTTTTACTTTAAACTTCCATGTTTTCATAATATCGTTTTAAATGTTTGACGGTTCGGCTAAGCGTAGTGAAGAGGCAAGGAAACTTTTCGTTTCCATCTGTGCACGAAGCTAAAGCTTATTGTTTTGCTTTTTCTTTTCTTGTCTAAAGCTAAATCCATAAGATTTAGCGACATTATAAATATACACAAACCTTTCGCTTTTGCCCTAAAGTCCGCATTGTGTTTTAGGTTTTATTGGCGGTAGTTATTTTTGCGCAAGAGTTTGAAGTAGTTCAGCAGATAATAATATAATATCCGATTGATTCTTATTCCAGTATGAAACATTGGAAAGTACTATAATTCCGTTTCTATTGGTTGGGTCAATTGTCATTGCTGATGAATATCCACCCGTTGCGCCATAATGACTATACCAATTTCCTTTCGATTCGTTTTTGATTATTCCCCAGCCTAATCCAATATCTTGATTTTCATCTATAATGGATGTTTTTTGTCTCGTTAATGCTAACTCTATGTTGACACTATCGAACTGAGCAATAGCAAACTTCGCTAAGTCCTCTGTTGTCGACAAAATTCCACCAGCGCCAACATGTATTGCCAAATCCGAATTTGGTGTTACATTTCCATTTTCGTCAAGACCTTTGATTAATTTATTCTTGATTTGAGACCTATTTGTTGTGGAATTCTTCATGTCGTATTTAGAAAAAACCCTTTCTTGTAGAAGTAACTCATAGGTTTTGTTTTCTATTTTACTAAGTGTGTAACCTAGCAAAGCGACACCTAAATTGGAGTAGCTCATTTTTCTGTCCCCTAATTCCATTGTTTGTGATAAATATTCTATTAGCTTTTGTTCGTCGTAATTTTTATAAGGGTTAGGGTTTCTTAAGTTTTCTTTCAATTCTATGTCAGAATTGGGGGGGATTCCCGGAAGTCCAGAAGTGTGATTTGCTAATTGTTTAAAGGTTATTTTTTGATTGTCTTTGAGTTGAAACTTTAGATATTTATTTATATAATCATCAAGTTCCACCTTATTTTCGATTACCAAACCTGAAAGTAGAGTGGCAGTGAATATTTTAGTTATTGAGCCTATTTCAAAAACATTATCATGGTTCTCCACGCTCAAAACCTTATCATTTTCTATGAGAATTCCATAAAAAGATGATTGACCATTCTCTATGATTGCTATTGAAAGTTGAGTTTTATTAGGGAATAGTTTGGTTCTGTTGTAAATTTTTTCGGACTGAGTTTGGCTTATTTTGTTTAGTTGAATCTCTTGATTGTTTTTAGCAACTTTTTGTGTGGTATTTTGACAACCATAGATTATCAACAGTAGAATGAACCAAAGTAATTTCTTCATTTATGGTTAGTGTTTTATCCGTCCCAACGGCTCGGGAAGGCTCGTTGCTGTGATTCGTCCGAAGGACTATCTAGCCGAACCTAAAGATAGCTTTTTGCACTGATTTCCGTTTAGGAAATCCGGAAGCAATGAATTTTAGGCTTTGTTTGGCAACAGTTTTTCCCGTCTGAATGAACCGTTTCCGCTGGACTACACTGTATTTTATTCCTTCAAAGTAGAAAGTCCGTCGCTGCAGTTACGTTTTAGTAAAGTCCATCTCCATAAACTTGCTCAAAAGTCAATTTGTCATCATTGGTTAAGGTTTTTCTCTTTTTTAATATTCTTAGACTTCTAAAAATTCAAAACACTTGTCCATTTTAAAGTATACATTATTAAGGCCGTGCCTGCTGCGCTAAAAAATATTGAACTTTGCCAGAAATAAAATTTGTTTCCCCCAATCCCAATCTTCCACATTTTTTCGCCAACTTCTTTTTTG
>CAYTDS010000138.1:0-5979 GCA_964436555.1 uncultured Flavobacteriaceae bacterium
AATGATGGACTCCCCGATATTTTCTTTTCAGGAAATCAGGTAAAAAACAAGCTCTACTTAAATAAGGGTAACCTCCAATTTGAAGACATTACTGAAAAGGCCGGTGTAGCTGGGAACAGTACATGGAACACCGGTGCCGTTATGGGAGATGTAAATGGTGATGGCCTTTTGGATATTTACGTATGCGCCGTGGTGGGTATTAACGGGTTCAACGGACATAATGAACTTTATATAAACAATGGAGACGGGACATTTATAGAAAGTGCAGCCCAATATAATCTTGATTTTGAGTCCTTTAGTTCCTCGGCTGCATTTTTAGATTATGATGGTGATGGTGATTTAGATATGTACTTACTCAACCACGCCGTGCACACTCAGGAGTCTTTTGGACACGCAAATCAACGCAACAAAAGAGATTACCAAACCGGTGATAAGTTATTGAGAAATGATAACGGTAAATTTGTTGATGTTAGCGAAGAAGCCGGAATCTACGGAGGGGTAAATGGTTATGGACTTGGAATTGCAGTGGCAGATTTTAATCAGGATGGTTGGCCTGATATCTATGTAGGGAACGACTTTCATGAGGACGATTATTATTATTTGAACAATGGTGATGGCACCTTTACCGAAAGCCTAAAACAGTACTTTGGCCATACAGCCCGATTTTCAATGGGGAATGATGTGGCAGATATCAACCATGATGGTTGGCCAGATTTCATTTCCTTAGACATGCTACCGGAGAATGAAACTGTCCTAAAATCTTCGGACGGGGACGATAATAGACAGGTTCAAAAAATGCGTACGGAACAGTATGGATACCATTATCAGTTTACTAGAAATATGCTTAACATTAATCAACAAAATACGCCTTATCTAGAAACAGCACTCATGAGCGGAGTTGCTGCAACAGATTGGAGTTGGAGTGCTCTTTTTGGGGATTTTAATCAGGATGGGGAACAGGACCTTTTTGTTTCCAACGGCATTCCCAAGCGACCAAACGATCTGGATTTTATCAATTTTGTTTCAAGTGAGGAGATGAAAACTAAGATTGATAATACCAAACTTGTGGATCAGGAAGCATTAAATAGAATGCCATCAGGAAAAACATACAACTACATATTTCAAGGAAATGGAGACCTAACCTTTAGTGACCGATCGGGACAATGGATTGTTAAAGATACTTTAGTCTCCGGGGCTACTGCACTCGCGGATTTAGATAATGACGGGGATCTGGATATTGTTGTCAATATTCTAAACGGGCCTGCTTCCATTTATGTCAATAAAACCAATGATCAGGCTAATTATTTAAAAATTAAATTTAAGTTACAAGGCAAAAATCCCTTTGGTATTGGAACAAAGGTATATGCCTATCAAAACGGAAACCTTCAATACAAAGAATTGTACACCGTACGGGGCTTTCAAGCCTCTTCAGAGCCCATTATTCACTTTGGATTTGGCGCTGCAACGACTATCGATTCCCTCAAAATTATTTGGCCGGACAGAACATATCAAAACCTTAAAAATATCCCTTTAAACCAAACACTTACTTTGAGTCCGGAAAACGTGCATTCCTACACATATAAGAACACAAAATTGAATACCAAAACATTGTTTACAAGAGTTACAAATAATCTGGGAATAGATTTTATCCATGTTGAAGATCCTTATACTGATTTTAATCGGCAAAAGCTTATTCCATATCAATTGTCAGATCGAGGTCCGGCCACAGCCCTAGGTGATGTAAACAATGATGGTAAGGTTGATCTATTTTTTGGAGGGTCCAAGCACCTTCCTTCCAAGGTTTATGTTCAACAAGACTCTTCATTTGTTGAAGTGCACATTCCTGAAATTGCTAATGACTCTATAAATGAGGAAGTGGCTGCTGTATTTGCCGACTTCTCCAAAAATGGAAAAAATGATTTGATAACCGGAACGGGAGGTGCAGATTTTTATGGTCAAATGAAACCGCTTCTAGATAATTATTACATTCAAAAGGATAGCACCTTTAAAAAGTCGGATTTCCCGAAGTACTTTGAAAATGCCTCTGTAATTGCGCCTTATGACTTTGACGGGGACGGTTATTTAGATGTTTTTGTGGGTAATCAAGTAGTATCAGGTGACTTTGGGAAAATACCAAACTCATACCTATTAAAAAATGAGGGAGGTCGGTTTACCATTCTTGAAAATAAAGAGTTGGAAAACGTTGGTATGGTTACCGATGCCATATGGGATGATTTTACCGGTGACGGGGTAAAAGATTTGATTGTGGTTGGCGAATGGATGTCACCAACATTTTTCAAAAATGAAAACGGCAAACTAATTAAAACCAATCTTGCGAAAACCCAATTGAATGGGCTCTGGCAACGCCTTATTGCTTTTGATATTGATGGTGACGGGGATACAGATTACCTATTAGGCAATTGGGGAATGAATACAAAATTTAAAGCTTCCGAAAAATACCCTTTGAAACAATATTATTATGATTTTGATGAAAACGGAAGTACAGAGACCATTGTAGCAACCGAAAAGAATGGTGATTATTACCCATTAGAAAATTTGGATGGTCTTGCTAGCCAAGTGGTATCGCTCAAGAAAAAATTTACAACGTATACTAGTTTTGCCGGAAAAAGCGTGTCCCAGATTTTTGACAAAGCCCAACTTGATAAAGCAATTGTACTTACCGTTAATGAACTTCGCTCAGGTTATTTGAGAAATGATGATGGTAAATTTACTTTTGTACCTTTCAAAAATGAACTTCAGGTAAGTCCGATTACCGCTTTTGTAAAGCACGATTTTGATGGCGACGGTAAGGACGAAGTATTAGCAGCAGGGAATTATTTTGGAGTAAAACCATTTCACGGTAGATTCGACTCGTTTCCCGGGGCATTAATAAAATCTGAAAAATCTGTAATTTTAGGTAATAGAATTGGTTTAGAATTAGCCCTGAAATCAGTAAGACATCTCAACATTATTACAATAAAAGGTCAATCCTATCTTTTGGTTACAATTAATAACGACAAGGTACAAGTATATCAACTAGAACATTAAAAAAGAACGCATATGAATAAGATACTATTAATTTTGGTTATGACAGCCTTCACGATTTCCTGTAATAAACCTCCTAAAGAAGAGCCTATTACAATAAGTCCGGAAGACTACAACGCAGCGGTAGATAAAGTTGTAGAGATCATGATTCACGATATATTTTCGCCACCGGTCGCAAGCAGAATTTTTGCTTATCCCAATATTGCCGCCTACGAAATAATTGCTTTAGCAAATAAGGATTATAATTCTCTTGAGGGACAAGTAACAGGGTTAACAGCTATTCCTAAACCTGAGAAAGGAACTCCCATAAACTATCAAATGGCTGCGCTAATCGCTCATATGGATATGAGCAAAAGGTTAATTTTTTCAGAGCAGCGATTGGAAGTTTTACAAGACAGTTTATATGCTGTTTGGGAAGAAAAAAATAAGGGGCTATTTTTAGCTTCCAAGGATTACGGACTAAAAGTTTCCGAGCATATTGCCG
Source organism: uncultured Flavobacteriaceae bacterium (assembly GCA_964436555.1). GTDB lineage: Bacteria > Bacteroidota > Bacteroidia > Flavobacteriales > Flavobacteriaceae > Aurantibrevibacter. Next base: position 3,530 of record CAYTDS010000138.1, read on the forward strand.
ATTGGATGAAAAAAGACAATTATGCTCAAACCCGGACTATGCCCAAATTCACGGTGGATGCCGACAACCCTTCCAGATGGCAGCCTACTCCCCCGGCATATATGGATGGTATAGAACCGCATTGGAATAAAATAAGACCTTTTGCCTTAGATTCGGCGTCTCAATTTATACCGGTTCCCCCTCCTCCTTTCTCTATGGAAAAAGGCTCTACATTTTACAATGAAGTAAAAGAAGTATATGATATTAGTTTAGAAATAACAGAAAAAGGGGATGAGTCAGATGAATTGGCAACCGCCAAATTCTGGGACTGTAACCCTTATGTTTCCGTTACCCGGGGCCATTTAATGTTTGCAACAAAAAAAATAACCCCCGGTGCCCATTGGATGGGCATTGCTAAAATAGCTTGCCGAAAAACGAATGCCGACTTTGATAAAACCATATATGCCCATACAAAAACGTCCTTGGGCATTGCGGATGCCTTTATTAGCTGTTGGGATGAAAAATACCGAAGCAACTTAATTCGTCCGGAAACCCTAATAAATCAGTACATAGATGATAACTGGAAGCCGGTGCTGCAAACACCCCCCTTTCCCGAGTATGTCAGTGGACATAGTGTTGTTTCCGGTGCCGCCTCCACAATTCTAACCGATATTTTTGGTGATAACTTTGCCTTTGAAGATGATACCGAAATTCCGTATGGTTTACCGGTTAGGAGTTTTACCTCATTTAACCAAGCTGCCGATGAAGCTGCGTTGAGCAGAATGTATGGTGGCATCCATTATAGGGTGGCCATAGAGGTAGGAATTAAACAAGGTAGGGATCTGGGAGACTTTGTAACTGAAAAATTAAAAATGACTTCAAACAAAAATTTAGCAACAAACCAATAAAACCTAAATGCGGAAACTGTTTTTAACAATAACTATTTTAGTTATTCTCTTATTAGCGTGGTATCTTTTTTTAAAGCCCTATGATTACCGGGTATCTTTTGTGGCAAGGACTTTTCCTGGAGCTATTAACCAGACCGTTAAGTTATGGAACAGTACCTTGCAAGATACACAGCCTATTGAACAGGAAGATTTGAACAATTTTACCCAGAGACTTTCAATGGGAGATTCAACCCATATTTATAAATGGGAAATCAATACTATAAATGACTCCACCTCACAGGTAAGGGTCTATGTTAAAGATCCAAATCATAGTTTAGCCAATAAGATTAAAATCCCATTCAGTGAAACTAATTTCGAAAAGGGGACTAAAAGGAATATTCTGCAATTCATGACCAACCTTGCTGAACATAGCTCTCGGTTTAAGGTAACTATAACAGGTATAGACCAGTATTACGATACGTACTGTGCCTATGTTTCACTTAAAGGAACCCTATTCCAAAAAGCCTCAGGGATGATGCAAAACTATGACCTCTTTACTACGGTACTACCCAACAATGGTATAGTTGCAAAAGGACTGCCTTTTTTAGAAATAACCCATTGGGATCAGCAAACGGATAGTATAGCCTATAATTTTTGCTTTCCAATTGTACAATCTGATAATTTACCCGTACATCCGGATTTAAAGTACAAAAAATTTACAGGAAAAAGAGCCCTAAAAGCCATATACAACGGAAATTATATTACCTCTGATAGAGCATGGTTTGCGCTTCAGGATCATGCCAAGAAAAACAAAATAGACATTACTCCCTTACCTATTGAATTCTTTTATAGCAATCCAAATATGGGTGGTGATGAGCTTAGTTGGAAAGCTGAAATATATTTGCCTTTAAAAGATTAGTGAAACCTCCTTATTAAAACCAAAAGAAACCGGGCCTCTTCAGTTAACCTTAAAACCCAAAACCCAAACCAAAAGAAAACCTTGGTCCGTCTTCACTATGAAACAAGGCCAATCTTGCTGAAACAATATCCGCCCCGTTGAGAAAAAACCCTCCTCCATAGGAGGTGTGCCATTGGGAAGAAACATCCTCCGGAAGCCAAACTCGTCCATAATCAAAGCCGGCATAAAAACCCATGGACAAAGGCAGCACGGCAGTTTTAACCTTTCTTAGGCTATATCTTATATCCGTTAGCTGGTAATATGAGGTTTTTCCCGTGAAACGCTGGTTTCTGAATCCTCTCAGACCATCGCTGGCCCCTATACTTGCTCCCTGATAAAATTCATACCCATTACCTATATTAAAATGGGCCTTCCATTTGGCTGCTAAAACCAATCTTCCATTGGATATTAATTTATGATCTATTGAAAGACTTGGAATAATATATCCAAAATCTTGATTTCCCTGATCAATTCTTGTTTTATAACCAATGAGCAAAGAAGTGCCCATGCCCATAGTTGGAAAAGCAGCATTGTCAAAATTCTCAAAAGAATATTCGGCATCTGCTCCAAAAAAGCTCTTTCTATTCTCCGCTCCGTTTTGGAGATAGAAAGTATTGATAAACCGA
>CAYTDS010000139.1:0-5900 GCA_964436555.1 uncultured Flavobacteriaceae bacterium
TCCGGAACTTACAGCTAAATTGGAACGAGCTTACCGGAATCCATGGCAGCATCCATATCCGGATAAAGTGTAACAAATAATTTCTATACAAATACAAGGCGATTCCATAATACTCATTAGTAGTCCCCATTTGAGACAACAGATCCAATTGTTTTTCGGGTCCAGCGGCATCTTTATCATTTAAAAGGCACTTTAAATGCCAATATGATGATAAGGTTAAATAAGGTTAAATTAAAATTCGGGTTCTTTAACGTTGCTACTTTGAACGCAAAACTCACTCTGCCAATACTTTAATGGTCTCCATCAAAGCCGGTCCTGTATTTTTTCCCAAAGACATACTTGTTAAGTATTGGGAATGAGGCAAGGTAGTATCCGAAAAATACTCGGGCTTAAGAATATAACCTAAGGCATCTTGACCTAGTCCTAATACGAAATTTGGTTTTCCATTTAGTATTTCTTTACTCTGAAGTCCATAAATTGGAGCTGTTTCTCCAGGATGGGTTACGAATTTTGCCTCGCCAATAGAAAATAAAGCAATCTCAGAAATTACGGTTTCCGTAACTTTTCTGTCAATTAATCCTATTTCTGAAAATTGTCTCCAGGCCATATTATCGACTTCTAATTCAATTTTTTTATTTTTAAAGTACAACTTACTACCTAAAAGTGGCTTGGCCTTTTCAATTGCTTTTAGGGTAGCTATTGCCAATTCATCTCCCATTTTAAAAGCTTCTTCTTTTATCCCTCCACCTCTAATAGGTTGTATCCAACCTCCAATAGCTCCTTGTAAAAACATATGTTCCCCTCCCAGGGTGGTTTCCATTGTTTTGTAAAAAGCACCCACATAATCCGCCGAAACTTCAGAATGAACTGCATCTAAAAAAGTAGGATGACATGCAAAATTGGTCAAGCTAAGCACTGAGTCTCCATTGTCTTCCCTAAAAATTAAGGAAGTAACGGAACGGTCGATTTCTTCATCACAAATATTGGCTACCCAAGATTCTCCAAAACTGGTCTCGGCATACTCTGCATATACTTGTTTTCTGTTTCCAGCGGCCTTTTCAATACCATCAGCAATTTTTTGTACCAGAAAAGCTATGTATTCAGGATCTACGCCGGACTGAGTATAATCCTCTCCCCATATACCAACAACATCGGGACCTGCATGGGTATGTGTAGAACTTATAACAATGTTTTCCGGATTAAAGGGTATAGCCAACTGCCGCCTTTTCACTTCATTTCTAACTTTGACTAAGTCCGAATGTAAAAGACCTATACAATCTAAAGTCACTAAGGCCATCGAAGTTTCTCCATCAGAAATGACGGCCACCTTGGCAAAGAGGTTGTCATTGACACCTGTAAATTTTCGATTCTGTTTGTCTCCTGCAATAAAGGCTCCAAGTGGCGGGTTTACAACAGCTGAAGAAACGCCAATTTCAAAGGGTAATTTTGTCTTTTTATCACAACCCAAGCAGAAAAATTGAAAACAAAGGATAACAAAAAAGATAGTTCTCATATATAAAAGTTTAAAGATTTTATATTAACGAAAAGAAGTTGAACATCAAATTATTGTTAAAGATGTTTAATTCTATCTTCAAATTTCGTGTAAAGTTCCTCATTACTAAAGCCATCAACATTCTGACTAAAATATATAGGTAATTTAACCCCTTGGGCAGCCGCTATTTTCATGCCTTCTGTTGCAATTAGATTAACAAGAAAAATTCCTGAAATAGATGAAACTGCTCCTGTAAGATTTCCATCAATTTGTAAAATACCATCTCCTGAGGGTACTTTATTATCCAGAACTAAATCTGCAATTTCCGACAATTTCTTTCCACCGGGATGACGTGATGGATACTTAGCGGACTGTTCCAATGAAGTTATTGCTAGCACTTTCATACCATGTTCTTTCGCCAACATAGCCATTTCAATGGGCATCGCATTTCGCCCTGAGTTGGAAATCACAATCATTATATCTTCCGGATCTATATGGTGTTGATCCCAAATTACCCTTGAAAGTCCAGGTATACGCTCTATCGCAGCACTACGCCTAGCACCTTCTGAGGTCATCACCGTACTATCTAACATGGCATTTACGTTGGCCAGACCTCCTGCTCTCACAAATAATTCAAGACCAATCATATGCGAATGACCCGTGCCAAAAGTATGTATGATTTTATCTTGTATGAGTGTTTTGGCAACCCATAAGGCTGCCTCTTTTATGAGTTGCTCTTGTTCATTTACCAAACGGTCTAAATGTTCTTTTATACTTTCAAAATAACTGAACATGAGTTTAAAGTTTTAGAAATATTTTTCTTTTGTACATCCAGTACACCGGTATAAAAATTACACCAACATAAAGAAGTGCATAAAGCAAGGATGCAAGCTTTGGAGGAAAACCTATTTGAGACAGTCCATTTACCCAGAGGTCATTTAATCCCGGACCGCCATCCCATCCGGTGTAAAATAGTAAGGTGAGCATACCGGCAAGAACATAAGCGGTTATGGCATTTGCACCGAAAACCTTACCTAAAAATGTCCATTTAACGTATCCCCAAACATCAACCACCAAATAAGTGGCAGCAAGAACCATAAAAGCCAGCCCGGAAGTATGCAAAACATAAGAACTGCTCCAAATGTTTTTATTGATAGGAAAAAACCAGTCCAAAATCCCTCCAAAAGTGAACAATATGAGTCCCCAAAAAAACAGTTGTACTAATTTTTGATAATTTTCTTGTACGTCCAATAGTATCCGTCCCGCAAGCATCCCTGTAATTCCGGTAACTATGGCAGGAAAAGTACTTAAAATTCCTTCCGGATCCCACGTAGTTTGCCACATAACACCCGGTAGAAGCAGGGTGTCCAAATAGTTTGCCCAATTAAACCCCGGTTGCGACAGATTGGGCATCCCAATACCCGGGATAGGTACGTAAGCCATTACAATCCAATATAAAAAAAGTGTGATAATACCTATTCTTAGCCAAAATTTCCAACCTGTATACAAGAAAAGAAGAGCGCAAGGTAAAAACACCAGTGCTATCCGTTGCAACACGCCGGCCCAACGAATGCCACCAAAATCGAATTCCGGCCAAAGCCAAAGGAACACTCCTAATCCGAAAATTTTAAAACTACGAAAGAGTATTTTTTTTACCATTGCCTTTTTGGATTCCCCAAGGTCCAATTTCTTTTGATAGGCTAACACAATAGATACCCCAACAATAAATAAAAAGAAAGGATAAATATAATCTGTAGGCGTTACCCCATTCCATGACGCATGCAATAACGGAGCGTAGACATGATCCCAAGAACCGGGATCATTCACAACGATCATCGCTATAATTGTAAAACCGCGCATGGCATCTAAGGATAAGAGTCGTTTAGGTGAGATTGTCATTTTTATTCGTTTAAGTTGAGAGTGGTTGAAAGTCCCGAACGCCCGTTTACATTAAAACAAGCTGCCTTGATATTTTTAGCCTTTGTTGAAAATTCAGTTTCATATAAGGTGCTTTTTGATGTAGGCTCACTCCCATCCAAAGTGTATCTAATTTGACTGGATGGATAACCCGAATTCATTCTTACACTACCATTCTGAACCGAAATACCCGGAGCAGGGATTCTATAGTTGTAACCTCCGTTAAAATGATCTAAAAAGGGAAGTTCTACCTGGACTACCGTATTCAGAAAACAACTCCAATCAGCCAAACGCTTCTCTTGAGAATTAGTACCCCAAGCTGGCTGCCCTTGCCAAGCTCTTTGTCCAAAACCAATTAACTTGGGTAAGGAATAATACTCTAACATAGCTCTCCCTTTAATTGTTTCACTCCAAAGCTGAGCCTGAAGTCCTATTATATTTTCTTTCCCTGAAGAAGTTAAACGAACCATGTCTTTAAAATCAATTTGCTTGTCAAATACCCGACCCATATCGTCTGTATTGGTTGACTGAAAAATAGAATAGGGTTCAAATGAAAAAGCATCTTGGGTATCTACAAACCCTGCCCAATACAGTCCGGGTTCTCTGGGGTCTTTATCATAAGCCAAATCAAAGTAAAAATTAGTAACATTACAGAGTATCGTAGGGTATCCCTGATTAGCCAATTTGTAACCAAGATCCTGATTGCCCCAAAGGTTGTTCCAAACATAAGTATACACTCCTTTTAAAGCGGGATCCAGACTTGGTGACCAAGTCCCATTTGCACCAAAAACCATAACCGCCTCCTCCCATGCACCTGTTTGCAATCCCCTTTTTTTCAAAAGTTGGACAAGTTTAGCAAAGAACAATCCTTGTAGATTGCGTGTATCTGTAATTTCCGGATGCTGCTTCAAAAATTCCTTACATATAGGAGAATCAATCCAGGCAGTAGAAGGAACCTCATCCCCCCCTGTATGTATCATATGTAGTGGAACTTCTGCTTCTTTATACATTAATATGATATCATCTACGACAGTTTCAAAAAAGGTAACTATCTGATCTTGACAAACAGAAGCTGTATTATCAAAATAGCCTTGTGCTGAAATATAGAATGATGTATCATCCGGATCAATAAGCCGATAAATATTAGCCTCTTCAAATTTACCCGCTTTAATTAACCTATTGTAGCGTAGTTCCATGGCCTTTATGGCCGCTCTAGCATGGCCTGGTAGATTTACCTCCGGAATCACAGCAATATGTCTATCATGAGCATATCGTATAATTTCCTTAAAGTCTTCTCTGGAGTAATATCCGTTTCCCGTAGAATTTTCGTCATCACTATTGGGTCCGGATCCATAAGCAGGCTGAAGGTATAAACTATCTCTGTACTGATGTCCGCGGCGGGCACCAACCTCAGTCAGTTCCGGTAAACCATTAATTTCAAGACGCCAGCCTTCATCCTCAGTAAGATAAAGTAACAAGCGGTTGAGTTTGTATCTTGCCATAAGGTCCAACATTCGAAGGATAGTTTCTTTTGATTGAAAATTGCGCCCCACATCAATATGCAATCCCCGATAAGGGAAAGCAGGCCGGTCTTCAATTACAATAGCAGCAACTTCAGGCTTATTTTCTTTTTGGGAAGTAGTTAGTGAAAGAAACGACTGTATTCCATAAAAGACTCCGGAATTGGAGTTCCCTTTAATTTCAATTCCCTTATCTGCATTTACTGTTAAGGAGTATCCTTCTTTGTTACCTTCTGTAAGAATGCTGCTTAATTGAATATGTGAATTGATAAGCTCCTCCCCTTTTACTTCAACCTGTAGGCCATATCGTTGTTTCAGTTCCTCGGATAAGTAAAGGGCTTCAGGAAGAAGATTTTTAGCACAGCTAATTACAATTTGGTCCGGCAATTTAAAACTTCCATTTCCCCAAATCCATGAAGAAGGAGCAGGAATAAATGGGTAAACCGAATTTGATGAACAACTAAGTAGACGTTCATTTTGCGAATACAAATAAGCTGCATCAGGAAAAGGTTCCTTATCTTCTGCGGATCTGGTGTATTGAGCTGGATTTACAAACGGTAAAACCTCAAATTTTTTTATTGGTATTGTAATTAGATCATTGTTGTTCTTTATCTCTACGTACATACCCATGGGTGCGTCTGATTCCTTTATGATCCATCCATCAGAAATATACGAAACAGTGATTGTTTCACCCGGCATTAACGAGAAGCCTTTATTGGGAAACATACGGTAAAAATCCCCGTTGATATTGGCTACGGTAACATCTCCTTTTGAGGTAATTACCAAATGTGGTGCCTGATTCCAGTAGATAGTCCAGCCTGTATCTGCCAGAGGTACCTCGCCTTTATTAGTGATAAAAAAAGTCGCTGTGTGCCGGGTAGTTCCATCTTTATCGTTGTTTTCAACAAGTTGCCATTGTAACTGTAAATCAAAAAGTTGTTCCGAACTCGTTTGAGCGTTACAGGAAGCAA
>CAYTDS010000140.1:0-1458 GCA_964436555.1 uncultured Flavobacteriaceae bacterium
AATTATATAAACAATTGGGCCGCTAAGCAATTACTTTTTGCTAAATCTAAGATTAATCTTCCTGAATCTGAACTTGCAAAGTTTGAGCGACTTATTGAGGATTATAGAGCAGATTTGTATACAGGTGCCTATAAAGATGCCCTAGTGCTACAGTCCCCGGACACTCTAATCAGCTCCAGAGATCTCTTGGATTTTTATGAACAACAAAAGGAAAATTTTAAATTAAAGGAGCAAATTGTTCGTCTTAAATTCATTGAGTTACCTCTACAGTTCTTGGATAAAGAAAAAGTTACTGAAGGACTAAGAAGATTTAATGAAAAGGATGTCGCTTATTTGGATTCTATTGGAGTACAATTTAGAAAACTTAATTTTAACGATTCTGTTTGGGTAACCACCTCAAGAATTATTTCAGAAATACCGCCTTTAACCTTTGAAAATCAGGAGCGATACTTAAAAAAATCACAATTTTTTGAATTACAGGATTCATTAGGGGTATATTTGGCAAAGGTAACAGACGTACTGAAAGTCAATGATATTGCACCACTTTCCTTTATAGAACCCACTATTAGACAGGTGCTCATGAACAGAAGAAGGCTGGATTATTTAAGAAAATTGGAAACCGAAATTATTGATGAAGCCATTAAACAAAAAGAATTTGAAGTGTATGGACAAGATTAAAAAAAATATCATGTTAGGTTCCCTCATGATAATTTCAGGAATGATATATGCTCAAGAAGTGATAGATATTCCTGATACGCAAGTAGAACCACAAGAGTTAGTGGTAGAAACAAATCCAAAAATGACCAAAGATTCTGTGCGCAGTACTGTTAGGATAAAGCTAGATGGGATTGCTGCCGTCGTTGGGGATTATGTAATTTTAGATTCTGACATTTCCAAAACGCTAATCGACTTAAAAAGTCAGGGAGTATCTGAAGAAGACGTTACTCATTGCGGGCTTTTAGGAAAACTAATGGAAGACAGATTATATGCTCACCAAGCAGTGCAGGATAGTATCTTAGTTTCGAATGAGGAAGTAAATGCAACTGGGGAGCGACAAATACAACAGTTGGTATCTCAGGTAGGTTCTATGGAAAAAGTACTTGAATACTATAAGAAAGAAGATGAGGAAAGTTTTAGAGAAGAGCTTTTTAAAATTAATAAGCTGCGTATGTTATCTGAGAAGATGCAGCAAAAAATAGTAAGTAAAATTGAAATTACACCGGAGGAAGTTAGGAGGTTCTTTAATAAAATCCCGGAGGAAGAGCGGCCCCTTTTTGGTGCAGAGTTAGAAATCTCTCAAATTGTAAAAGAACCAAAGGCCTCTCAGGAAGAAAAGCAAAAGGTGATAGACAAGTTGAATGCTATCAAAGCAGATGTGGTTGATAATGATGCCAGTTTTAGTGTAAAGGCTATTTTATATTCCCAGGATCCGGGATCAAAATCCAAGGGCGGTTTTTA
>CAYTDS010000140.1:1558-5791 GCA_964436555.1 uncultured Flavobacteriaceae bacterium
CCAAGGGGTGGTGAAACAAAATATAAATTAATAAAGATAACCAACAGGTATGATGAGCATGTAGCAGATTTCGCAAAGGATTATATGAAAATACAGGAATTGGCGCTACGTGAAAAGCAGTACAACGCCATCAAAAAGTGGATGGATGATCACATAAAAGATACCTACGTTAGTGTTACAGAAGAAAACAGGAATTGTGAGTTTGCAAATAATTGGATAAAGGATTAGGTCCATGTCTGATGTAGTAGCCATAAATAATCTTGTTGAAAAACACCGTGCGTTAAAACAAGAAATTGCGAAGATAATTGTAGGGCAGGATGAGGTTATAGATCAAATACTTATTTCCATTTACACTGGTGGACATTCACTTTTAATTGGAGTACCGGGTTTAGCAAAAACTTTAATGGTAAATACCATTGCCCAAACATTAGGTTTAGAGTTTAAGCGTATTCAGTTTACCCCTGATTTAATGCCCAGCGATATTTTAGGGAGTGAGGTATTGGATCAAAATCGAAACTTTAAGTTTGTAAAAGGACCAATCTTTTCAAATATTATTCTTGCAGATGAGATTAACCGTACACCACCAAAAACACAAGCTGCCCTTTTAGAGGCAATGCAGGAAAGAGCCGTTACTATTGCAGGGAATCAGTATAAATTAGACTTACCTTATTTTGTTTTAGCCACACAGAACCCTATAGAGCAGGAAGGGACCTATCCATTACCGGAAGCGCAGCTGGATCGTTTTATGTTTGCAATTGAATTAAAGTATCCTTCAATAGCTGAAGAAATTCAAATTGTAAAATCAACCACCTCTGACCATACCCCCAAAATAGATTCACTTTTCAATGCTTCAGAAATACTTGCTGTACAGAGTTTAGTTCGGAGAATCCCTGTTCCTGACAATGTGGTTAACTATGCTGTTAATTTGGTTAATAGCACCAGACCAAGTCTCCCCTCATCTTCAGATTTTGTAAAACAGTATATGGATTGGGGTGCCGGACCAAGAGCTTCCCAAAACCTTATTTTAGGAGCCAAGGCGCATGCCGCAGTACATGGTAAATTTTCTCCGGACATAGAGGATGTTAAGGCTGTAGCTTTGGGTATTTTACGGCATAGAATTATTAAAAACTATAAGGCAGAAGCAGAAGGCATTACTGAAGAAGCTATTATTAAGAAACTTTGGTAATGGGCTTTCAGCCTTGAGAATTTCATTATTATCCCGGTTTAATTTCATTTCCGGTTGCTCAATTGTTAGATTTATTGAAAATTCGGGGAATGAGGAGCTAAAAATTTTATTTACGCCTTGTATTTTCTTAATTTTGAAAACTTACAATACTAAAAACAGACACGGAAATGGCATTTGACATTGATATGATTAAAGGGGTATACGCCAATATTGCTGAGCGCGTAGACCAGGCTAGAAAAATAGTTGGAAAACCACTTACACTCTCAGAAAAAATTCTGTACGCCCATTTATGGGAAGGGTTGCCAACTAAAGAATTTTATAGAGGTAAGGATTATGTAGATTTTGCGCCAGACCGGATTGCATGCCAAGATGCTACTGCTCAAATGGCTTTGTTGCAGTTTATGCAAGCTGGTAAAGCAAAGGTTGCTGTACCCACAACTGTGCATTGCGACCATTTAATACAAGCAAAAAGCGGCGCTGTAGCTGACTTGAAAACAGCAAATAGTACAAGTAAGGAAGTTTTTGATTTTTTAGAATCTGTTTCCAATAAATATGGTATCGGTTTCTGGAAACCGGGAGCTGGGATTATTCATCAGGTAGTCTTGGAAAATTATGCTTTTCCAGGAGGAATGATGATTGGTACAGATTCTCATACTGTGAATGCCGGAGGTTTGGGAATGATTGCTATTGGAGTAGGTGGGGCAGATGCTGTAGATGTAATGGCGGGGATGGCTTGGGAATTAAAGTTTCCAAAATTAATTGGAGTTAAGCTTACCGGAAAAATTTCAGGGTGGACTTCCGCGAAAGATGTTATTTTGAAAGTTGCCGGTATCCTTACTGTAAAAGGAGGTACCGGAGCAATTATTGAATATTTTGGCGAAGGAGCCAAAAATCTTTCTTGTACTGGAAAAGGAACCATTTGTAATATGGGTGCCGAGGTAGGAGCAACCACTTCTACTTTTGGGTATGATGAATCAATGGAACGCTATTTAAGGGCTACAGACAGAAGTGAGGTTGCAGATGCCGCTAACGCAGTAAAAGATTATCTTACCGCTGATCCGGAAGTATATGCGAACCCTGAAAGATACTTTGATGAACTTATTGAAATAGATTTAAATTCGTTAAGACCTCATTTAAACGGACCTTTTACACCTGACTTGGCTACCCCAGTTGGAGAACTAGGAGCAAAAGCACGAGCAAATGATTGGCCCCTTAAAGTAGATTGGGGTTTAATAGGATCATGTACCAATTCCTCATATGAAGACTTAACAAGAGCTGCATCAATTGCTAAACAGGCAGTAGATAAGAATATTAAAGCAAAGTCAGATTTTGGAATTAACCCGGGATCAGAGCAAATTAGATATACCGCTGAACGCGACGGATTGCTTAAAATCTTTGAGGATTTAGGTGCTACGATATTTACCAATGCCTGTGGTCCATGTATAGGTCAATGGGATAGAAGTGATCTTAAAGGTGAAGAGAAGAATACAATAGTGCATTCGTTTAATAGAAATTTCTCCAAAAGAGCAGACGGGAATCCCAATACCCATGCTTTTGTAGGGTCTCCAGAAATGGTAGCTGCCATTGCTATCTCAGGCAAATTGGATTTCAATCCAATGACGGATACTTTATTAAATGAAGATGGTCAGGAAGTTAAATTAGATGAGCCTTTAGGAATAGAATTACCTCCAAATGGGTTTGATGTAGAAGATGCCGGGTATTTGGCACCAAATGAGGATGGATCAAAAGTAGTAGTGAAGGTAGATCCGAAATCCGATCGTTTGCAACTGTTAGATCCTTTCTTACCAATTTCAGATCAAAGTTTACAAGGAGTAAAATTATTGATTAAGGCTTTTGGAAAGTGCACTACGGATCACATTTCTATGGCCGGTCCATGGTTACGATTCCGAGGACACTTGGATAACATTGCTAACAACACATTAATTGGTGCTGTAAATGCATTTAATAAGAAAACCAACTTCGTTAAAAATCAACTGACAGGCGAATACATGGGCGTGCCAGATGCCCAGCGCGCTTATAAAGCTGCCGGTATTAAGACTATTGTTGTAGGAGACCATAATTATGGAGAAGGTTCATCAAGAGAGCATGCTGCCATGCAGCCAAGACATTTGGGAGTCGCAGCTGTATTGGTAAAATCGTTTGCCCGTATTCATGAAACGAACTTAAAAAAACAAGGAATGTTGGGTTTAACTTTTGCAGATGAAAAAGATTATGATCTTATACAAGAAGGAGATACCTTTAACTTTGTGGATATTAAAGAATTTGCACCCGGGAAGCAGTTAACAATTGAATTGGTTCATGAAGATGGAAGCAAAAACACCATAAAAGTTAATCATTCATATAACGATTCACAAATTAATTGGTTTAAGGAAGGTTCCGCATTGAATGTTATAAAAAAGGAAAATGCAGTTTAAATAAAAAAGTAAATAGTTTATTAAAACTCCTGTTAATACTCAGGAGTTTTTTAGTTTTGATAAGGAAATATATAAAATGAAAATTACTAAGAAAACTGCGCTAAACGTATTACTTTTTGCTTTCATCCTGTCTTTTTTTGTTACCCCCTTGGGAGATTACAGTAAAGTTTTATTAAACAAGATATTTTCTTTTAGTCCCTCAGTAACAAAAGAGGTAGGTCGGAATAGCATCGCGGATTATGACTGGAAATTAAAAGATGCAAATTGGAATTTTTTCAATTTTAAAAGATCCAAAGGAAAAGTAGTTTTTGTAAATTTTTGGGCCTCGTGGGAATTACCATGTGAGGTGGAATTACAAAGTATTCAAAAACTGTACAACCTTTATAAGGATAGAGTAGATTTCTACATCATTACAGATGAACAGCGGGAGCCGGCGGAAGCATATATTGAAAAACATGGATTTACCTTTCCTGTAACCTATCTTATTATTGAAGAAGAACACCCTTTTAAATCTACGAGACCATTGAACTCCTATCTTTTGGACAAAAAAGGTAATATAGTAATTCAAAATAAAGGTATAGCAGACTGGGATAACGCAAAGATATACCGATT
>CAYTDS010000141.1:0-5764 GCA_964436555.1 uncultured Flavobacteriaceae bacterium
AAAACGTGCAACCAAATCAATATAATTCATAAAACGGTTACACTTTTTTAAAAAATGTTTTTTCTGCGCTTTTTTCGACTTCCAATAGTGATTCAATTCTCCTATATTTGAAAACATTAAAACAAAAAAGAATGAGAAAATTAGGTCTATTAGGTGTACTGGCATTTCTTCTAGCTTCGGCAGTAAACGCGCAGGAAAAAAATCATAGTGAATTTGTTAATCAGGTGATGACTGAAACGTATGAAAATAGTCAATTGGAAGAATTAGCATTTGAGCTTATTGATAACATTGGACCCCGCCTGGTAGGAACTCCTGAAATGAAGCAAGCACATGATTGGGCAGTAGCAAAATTTAAGGGATGGGATATCGCCGCCTCCAATGAACCTTTTGGGGTTTGGAAAGGATGGCAGCGTGGCGTTTCTCATATTGATTTGGTCTCACCGAGGGTAAGATCCCTGGAAGGTATACAATTGGCTTGGAGTCCTGCTACTGCCAAAAAAGGGCTAACCGCCGAAGCTATTATATTACCCACCGAGGTAAAAGATTCGTTGAGTTTTGTTGAATGGACCAAAGGTATCAAAGGTAAATTAGTACTTGTTAGTCAGCTTCAGACCACCGGAAGACCGGATTACAACTGGGAAGAATTTGCGACTCCAGAGTCCTTTGAAAAAATGAAAGCAGAGCGCGATGTACAAACCGAAGCTTTTGAGGCCAATTTAAGAAAGACAGGATACACGAGTCGAACTCTTGATGAAGCGCTGGAAAAAGCTGGGGCAGCCGGAATCGTAAAATCGTATTGGTCAAAAGGCTTTGGAGCAAATAAAATATTTGGTGCTAGTACTAAGAAAATCCCAACGGTTGATCTTTCTCTGGAAGATTACGGTTTGGTATATCGTTTGGCACAAAATGGTAAAAAGCCGCAATTAAGAATCGTAGCGGAGTCAACCGACCTAGGCGAGGTACCTACCTTTAATACCATAGCCAGAATAGAAGGCAGCGAAAAACCGGAAGAATATATAGTGCTTTCTGCCCATTTCGATTCCTGGGATGGGGCGGGTGGTGCCACTGATAACGGTACAGGTACCATTACCATGATGGAAGTCGCACGTATTTTAAAGAAATACTATCCTAATCCCAAACGCACCATTATAGTGGGATTATGGGGCAGTGAAGAACAAGGATTAAATGGGTCCAGAGCTTATGTAAAAGATAATCCTGAACTCGTAGCCAATGTGCAAGCCGTTTTTAATCAGGATAATGGTACAGGACGCGTTGTCCGACTTACCGGACAAGGTTTTTTACATGCTTACGATTATTTAGGGAGATGGTTAGAAGCTGTTCCGGAGAATATTAAAAAACATATAGAAACCACTTTTCCGGGTTCACCGGCGGGAGGTGGTTCTGATTATGCTTCTTTTTTGGCGGCCGGGGCGCCAGCCTTTAGTATGAGTTCCCTGAATTGGTCTTATTTTAATTACACCTGGCATACCAATAGGGATACCTATGATAAAATTGTCTTTGATGATGTAAAGAACAATGTGGCACTCATTGCGATTATGGCTTATATGGCCAGCGAAGATTCGGAAAAGACATCCAGAGAAAAAAGCGTGTTACCCCTAAACCCAAGAACAGGAAAGCAAATGGAGTGGCCTGCACAGCGAGATGGAAATCGCCGTGGCGGACTGGATTAGAAACTATACAAAAATCTCTTTCTTTCCTTAAGTTGTAGGCTAGAAAGAGGTTTTATTGTTTTTGTTTTGTTTAACAATTACATCAACTCAGTTTTATACTTCCTGTAATAAACGTTTTGATTTTCGGTAGGGATATGTATTGAAAATACTTCGTTTTGCAAACCGATTCTGTTTTGGGGAATTTATAAGCTTTACATATATTGTTTTTGGCACCCCAAAATACTCATAAGTACTACCATCCAAAAAGGTAACTTCCAATAAAAGTCCTTTGTGTTGAAAATCCGCAATACCTGATTCTGTAATAGTCTTTGTATATTCTTCTAAATTGGCAGCTTTAGTTTCTGGTGCCATACTAACCAAAAAATGGTAACCATCAATAATTCTTCTACTCTGTATTTCTGCCTCTTCACGCAGCGGGTCGCCTTCCTGAAATTTATCAGGATGCCATTGTTTTACCAAATCCCGATAGGTGGACTTTAGTGTTTTTAGTTCAATCTCTTTTTCGATAGAAAACAACTTTTTGTATTCGGCGATACGCTTCATAAGGGTGATTTTGAAAATAAGCCGCGAAAGTACATCTTTTTTACGGATTCCGGATGGTTTTCAATGCATTATGAAATTATAATTGTTGTCAGTAATGACCAGATTTCGATTTTAAATTTTTAAATCTATTCGATTCATGCCATTAGAAGCCATCTTTTCCTTACTTTAGAAGGAACGCTATTTCAACATTTTGTAACAGGAAACTAACATGATTCACAGAAAATCGTCCCGTACTATCATTTTATTAAGTTTACTAATACTTCCCTTTCTCTATTCTTGCGGAGATAAGAAAGCAACTTCAAATGAAACTACTCCACCAACTGACATCTTGGTAGATGATGGCTTTATTTCCATTTTTAATGGTAAGTCATTGGAAAATTGGGAGGGTGATCCTAACTATTGGCGGGTTGAGGATGGCAATCTGGTGGGAGAAGTAACCCCCACTACCCTACTTGATAAAAACACTTTTATTATATGGAAAGGAGGTCAACCAGCTGATTTTGAATTGGAATTGGAGTTTAAAATTGCGGAGGCCGGGAATAGTGGTATCAATTACCGAAGTGAACGTTTGGATAGTGTTCCTTTTGCGCTACGCGGCTATCAAGCAGATATTGATGGAAAGAATACTTACACCGGGCAAAATTATGAAGAACGAAAGCGAACGACTTTGGCTTATAGAGGAGAAAAAGTTAATGTGAGCTCGCAACCAAATCCTGAAAAGGCTGAATCGTTTAGAGCAAACCTAAAGAACAATGCCTGGCAAAGCAGAGAAATTCTGACTTCTTTGGGAAATATAGATTCTTTAAAAACGAAAATTAAACATGAGGATTGGAATCAATGTCGGCTAGTTATTAAAGGCAATAGATTGCAACATTATATCAATGGAATATTAATGAGTGATGTTATTGATAATGACACCGTTAACAGGAGTTTTGAAGGACATCTTGGCGTTCAGGTGCATGTTGGTCCACCTATGAAAGTCCAATACCGAAACATGAGGTTGAAGCAACTATAGCAATCCTACGCGGAACATTAAGGTCTATTTCTTTTTACGTCTATTCAGGTCTTTATCGCCTCGGGTTTTTGGTTTTTTATATTTTACTTTAATGGTTCGCTTGTATTTGCTACCGAGATTTGTCTTCTTATTTTTTTCTGATTTCTCGTGAAAACCAGGGCCAGGAGCGACTTCACCCGAAAGTTTATGCGGATTGTTAGGTTCTGTATTTTTTGGCTGCTCTTCAGGGGTTAATCGTTTTGAAATCGCTATTTCCTCAGACAGCTCCACAATAGGAATTTCAAAGTTCATTAAAGCCTCTATGCGCTCCTTGGCGAGCAGTTCTTCTTCTGTAAAAAACAAAAGCGATATCCCTTTCTCCTGTGCCCTTCCTGTTCTGCCAATACGGTGAATGTAGTTTTCAGGATACGCAGGAGTATCAAAATTAATCACATGAGAAATTTTATCCAAATCCAGCCCCCTTGCCATAACATCTGTGGTTACCAAAATTCTATTTTTACCTTCATCAAATTGTTTAATAGATCGTAATCTGTAGTTCTGCGTTTTGTTGGAATGTATAAGGCACAGTTCTTCAGCAAAAAATTCTTCCAAAGATTCAAACAACCGGTCGGCACTTTTTTTGTTAGAAACAAATACCAATACCTTATGGTACTTTTTATAGTCTTGTAATAAATATACCAGCAGATTCACTTTGGTATAAAAATTAGGTACTGCGTATGACATTTGTTGAATATTATCTAAAGGTGTTCCGCTTAACGCTACGGAAACCTTTTCAGGGGTAATGAAAAAGTCATTAATAAGTGCGTCTACCTCATCTGTCATCGTTGCGGAAAACATAATATTCTGGCGTCGTTCGGGCAGTAATTCAAAAATATTGGTCAGTTGAAAGCGAAAACCCAAATCGAGCATCACATCTACTTCATCAATGACCAGTTTATGTATGGACTTTAATCGTAATGCACCACTAAGTACCAAATCGTACAAGCGTCCGGGAGTGGCAACCACTATATCAGCACCTTTAGAAATCGCTTCTTTTTGACGGTTCATATTGGTACCACCGTATACTCCTAAAGCTTGAATCGACATATATTTTCCAATCTTCTCTATTTCTTCAACGAGCTGCACCACTAATTCCCGTGTAGGCACTAAAATCAATATCCGTGGAAGTCTGTCTTTAGAAAAAGTAAACGTACTAAGTAGAGGTAACAAATAGGCAAAGGTCTTTCCCGTACCGGTTTGGGCAATTCCCACCATGTCTTTTCCGCCTGATATGACCGTAAAAGATTCGTATTGTATGGGCGTAGGGCGCTGAAAACCGAGATCATTTACGGCATTTCGTAAGGGCTGCGAAATTTTAAAATCGTCAAAAGATGGTATCATCCAGTTTGTTTTACAAGTGGCTTGTTATTACCGCTTTTTAAATTATGCTTATGCGAACTTTTTTATTTTTTAGTCGAGTATTATTCAAGTTTGCAATCAAGCTTTTTGCAATAGCAGCAGGAACCGCTACAAAGGTACAATCATGTTTTAATTCTATAACACCGAGTTGATCTTGATTTATATTTCCCTGTTTAAAAAATAGTCCGGCAATATCACCTTTCGATATTTTGTCCTTTCTACCTCCAGATATAAACAGAGTTTGCCAATATGGGGATTTTACGGTTCCCTTTTTATCTATGGATTGCACCGGAGGATTCTTTATAAAATCGGGTAATGCTTCCTTTTCCCATTTAAGCACATAAGCTGTTCCTTTGGAATTAACTCTGGCTGTTCTTCCATTTCTATGGGTAAATTCATCTTTTTGAAAAGGTAGCTCATAATGCACAATAAACTTTAATTCCGGTATATCAATCCCTCTTGCTGCCAAATCAGTCGCCACCATAATTTGGTGACTGCCATTCCTAAATTTAATCAGTGTTCGTTCTCTATCGTTTTGCTCCATATCGCCATGAAAGCAACCATGGACAACGCCATTTTCATATAGAAAATTACTCACCTCCTGAATACTTTCCTTAAAATTGCAAAATACAATGCCGGATTGTCCCCCTTCAAATTGGATTAGATTTAAAAGGGTAGGTAACTTATTTTTCTGCAGGGAAATCACGGTTTTTACAGTTAGTTTAGGAGATGTCGCTCCCAAATAATCAATGGTAGCTGGTTGATTTAATCGCACAAAACTTGGAATACTTACTGCTCTCGTTGCCGAGGTAAGAATACGTTTATTGATACCTGATAAAGCTCCAATAATGAATTTCATCTCATCTTCAAAGCCCACTTCCAAGGACTTATCAAACTCATCTAAAACTAAGGTTTTTATAAATTTTGTTTCTATGCGACCGTTATCAATATGGTCAGAAATGCGGCCGGGAGTGCCAATCAGAATGGCCGGGGAATGCTTTAGTTCCATTTTATCTTTAGCCATGGCCCTACCTCCATACACTGCATTTACTTTGTATCCCGAGCCCATTTCCCGAACCACTTGCTCTATCTGCAGCGCCAATTCCCGGGAAGGCAC
>CAYTDS010000142.1:0-2335 GCA_964436555.1 uncultured Flavobacteriaceae bacterium
GCCATTACCTTTCTTGGATCCACTCCCATTCCTATGGGCTGTACATGATTTCTGTATGCAGTGATCATTCTGTCCTTTGTCAAATCCATGGCATGCAGAGCTCCGGCTAAAACAGCTTCTTGACCGTTGTATAAATGAAGAAATCCCCTAACTTTTTGTTGAATATAAACAGCGGCAAGTTTATCTTCAAATTTTCTCCAGAACAACATATCCTCATACCATTTTAGGTAGACTTCTTTGGTAATTTTTTCCATTAATTGGTGTTTTTAGTAGTATCCTCGACGAATCGAAAAACAAAAATACACATATATATCAATAGGTGAAAAAAATTAAAGTAAAAGCTCGATGGAAATTTAAAATTTAGTGATGTTTGAGAAGTTATAAAAAAGAACTATTAAATGCCAAAGGCAAAATATCAACTACTGAGTTGCATTGTATTACTTCTCCGGTTTCTCCCATGAAAAGCAATTCAATGGGAGTACCCTGCTTATTTTCGTATTCTGACATGGACTGCCGACAGTTTCCGCAGGGAGCAACGGGTCTGTTAACCATATAATTTTTTGAAGTAGCAGTTATGGCAATACTTTTAATTTGTACTCCCGGAAATTGAGATGAGGCATGAAAGATTGCAACCCGCTCCGCACATAATCCGGATGGATATGAGGCGTTCTCTTGATTATTACCGGTAACTATTTCTCCGTTAACTAACAAGACAGCTGCACCCACGCAAAAATTAGAATAAGGAGCGTAAGCCTTACTTCTTGAATATATAGCTTGCTCCATCAGTTGTTTTTGATTTGAAGGTAACTCGCTAAAGGATTCAAAAACGGTTATCGTAATATTTATATTCTCCTGTTTCATCCTTTGATATTAAATTTGTTTTTAAAGAATCAGACGTAATTAGCCAATCAACAATTCGGCGCTATAGATCTGAAGTTATCCAGCTTTGGACCTTTAGAGGTTAGGAGCCATTTCATTAAAGTTCAGTGCTACCTGCAAAAATAAAAAAACCCGCTATACAGCAGGTTTTGGCTCATTATTTCTTTAATCCTAATTAATCATTAAAAAACTCTTCTCCTAAGTTAAAAGTAAGTGAAAAACGCAATGTGTTTTCCAAAGGATTTCTGACCTGCGAAGTTGAAAATAAATAAGATAAGTCTACCTGAGCGGATTTAAATTTAAAACCTGCTCCAAGGGTAAAGAACTTTCTAGAACCTTTTAATTCATTCTCATTAAAATATCCAGTTCTTAACATAAATGAGTTTTGATACACGTACTCTGCGCCCAAGGCCCAAGTAACTTCTCTCAACTCCTCACTAAATCCGTCCGGAGCATCGCCAAACGATTGAAAAACACCACTAAGGAAACCTATTTCCTGGTATCTTTCATTGTCAGCAGCATCAATAACGCCGTCACCATTAAAATCCCGTGGGGTGGGAACCAATAATTTATTGAATTCGGTAGAGATGGCTATGGTATTATCTTGGTCCAAAATAAAATCGAATCCACCTCCAAATTTAAGATTCGTTGGCAAAAAGTTTTCCTGCCCACCTTCATCGTATTGCAATTTTCCTCCCAAGTTAGAAATATTAAAACCAGCTCTCCATCGACCATCAAAATTATTGTATGCAATCTCCCTTGAGCGATAATATCCTGCAATATCCACTGCAAAACCATTGGCAGCCTGGGAATCAACGGAGGGATCATCCTGAAACCTTAAATTAGAACTGATAAACCTTCCGGCTACGGCCATGGAAAACTGATCACTTAGCTTTAAGGAATAAGAACCATCTACAGCAAGTTCATTGGGCTTTACAATTCTGGGCTCATCAATGGCACTTTGTCTCAGTTCAATTTCCCCTAGTGTAAAATACCGCAGACTCACACCAAAAGCACTTCTATCATTAATTTTGTTGTAAAAGTTGGCATTCAATAAAGAAATATCCGTAATTATACTCTCTAAATATGGTGTATAACTGACCCCAATACCCATTTTTCTATCTGCAAATGCATATTTAGCAGGGTTCCATTGTTGTGAAAATGCATCTGTGGATGTTGCAACTCCCATATCACCCATACCGGCAGATCGGGCATCAGCAGCAATAGTTAAAAACGGAACTGCCGTGGTTATGACCCTATCTTCCTGAGCTGTTACCTTACATGCAACTCCAAATAATACCAGTATCAGTATTTTTTTCATTTCTTTCATGAATAGTTTAATTGGTTCCAAAAATCTTAATAATTACTTAAATCACCAATTTATTTAGACGTAATACCACATAACGACCATTTTAAAAATATCTTGTGCCAAAGGTCGATTATTTTTTACTAATTC
>CAYTDS010000142.1:2435-5750 GCA_964436555.1 uncultured Flavobacteriaceae bacterium
TGCCGAAAGTGACCTATAATTAATCTAAAAATGAATACCGGAGTGCCCAATCAGCATTCTATATTTTGAAACCAAGTCCTTATTATGAAAAAACAATTTATTAAAGTTGTACTCTCTTGTTTAATGATAGCTGCTGGGGTTACAAGTTGTAAAAAATCCAGTACTTCAAAAAATGTATCAAGAGGCACAGGATGGAACATCAATGCCAAAGAAGGCGGTTTTCAATACAACACGGATTTTAAAGAGCAGGAAACGGCTCCCGGTCTTGTGTTTATTGAAGGAGGTACTTTTACAAAAGGAAAAGTACAGGATGATGTAATGCGCGATTGGAACAATACCGCTACACAACAACATGTACAGTCTTTTTACATGGATGAAACAGAGGTTACCAATGTCATGTATTTAGAATATTTGGATTATTTAAAAAGTGTTTATCCCCCGGAGAATCCACAGTATGCAAATATCTATGTTGGAGCTTTACCAGATACTTTAGTATGGAGAAACCGTTTGGGCTTTAACGAAACCATGACTAATAATTATTTGAGACATCCTGCTTACTCTGAATATCCTGTTGTTGGGGTGAATTGGATTCAGGCTACACAATATGCAGAGTGGCGAACTGACAGGGTAAATGAGGCCATGTTAGAACGCGAAGGTTATCTCGCAAAAGATGCGAAATACAAGGCTATGAACGGTGATTTGGCCGGTACTTTCAGCACTGAGGCCTACTTAAATAGACCAGAATCGGTTTATGAGGGTCAAATTGATTCGTTACAGGGTAAAAAGAAAAAAGACTCCATTTCAGTTTTCGCAAAAAGAAGTAGTGGTGCCATCTTACCTGAATACAGGTTGCCAACAGAAACAGAGTGGGAATATGCAGCACAAGCCAACAGCGGTACTAGAGAATACAACAACTACCGTGGCAGAAAAAAATATCCTTGGGATGGTGATTACACCAGAAGCGGGCAACGTGTTGGAAGGGGGGATCAATTAGCTAACTTTAAGCAAGGCAAAGGAGATTATGGTGGAATTGCAGGATGGTCTGATGATGGGGCAGATATTACTGCTCAGGTGAAATCTTATAAACCAAATGATTTAGGTTTGTATGATATGGCAGGGAATGTATCAGAATGGGTATCTGACGTTTACCGACCTATAGTTGATGATGAGGTAAGTGATTTTAACTATTATCGTGGAAACATCTATATGAAAACAGCTATAGGTGAAGATGGTAAAGTAGTAGTTCTTGACCGAGATTCCATAGTTTATGATACGCTGCCCAACGGAAAGATAGTAGCGGTAAATTTACCGGGGGAGATAAAAATGGTACCGGTTGATGAGCAAGAAACCTATTTGAGAACTAACTTCTCATCTAGTGATAATAGGGGTTATCGTGACGGGGAACCAGGATCATCCAGATTTTATGATCGTTTCAATGAAGATGACGAAAATAGTAAAGAGCAGGCTAAAATGTACAATGCTCCCAAACATAAGGTGGAGCGCGATTCGCTCGGTAACTTAGTTCGCCAATATGATAAATCGAATCACAGAACTTCTTTGATAAATGACGAAGTTAGAGTATTTAAAGGTGGCTCTTGGAGAGATAGAGCTTATTGGTTAGATCCCGCACAACGAAGGTATTTACCACAATACATGGCAACAGATTATATTGGTTTTAGATGTGCAATGTCCCGAGTGGGCTCCAAATCACAAACTAAAAATAAGACCATAAGAGGTAAAAAAGCAAAATAACCTCAATGACAAAATGAAGATAAAAAGCCCTTTCAGCAAAGGGCTTTTTTTATATCTTAGTTTTATGAAAATAGAAGAGCTTCACCAACTATTTATTAAGTTTCCTATTGTTTGCACGGACACTAGAAAGATATCAAAAAACTGTATTTTCTTTGCTCTTAAGGGAGATAATTTCAATGGTAACACCTATGCATCTGAAGCTATTGGTAAAGGAGCAAAATATAGTATTGTTGATGAAGAAGAGTACGTTACTGGCAGTGATATCATTTTGGTTGATAATGTCCTTAAAACGCTTCAAGACTTGGCTACGCATCACAGACAGTACAGCAATGCTAAAGTCATAGGGTTAACCGGTAGTAATGGAAAAACTACCACCAAAGAATTAATCTATGCGGTACTTTCTAAAAACTACAGGACAGTGGCTACAAAAGGGAATTTAAATAACCACATTGGCGTCCCTCTCACCTTACTTTCCATTAAAGAAGATACTGAAATAGCTATTGTAGAAATGGGTGCGAATCACCAGAAAGAAATCGCCTTTTTGTGTAATCTGGCGCAACCCGATTATGGGTATATTACCAACTTTGGAAAAGCCCATTTAGAAGGTTTCGGGGGCGAAGAAGGGGTAATCAAAGGGAAAAGTGAGCTCTATGACTACCTTATTGCACATAATAAGCCTATTTTCTTAAATGCGGACGACCCTATCCAAAAGGAAAAATTACGCAACTATCCCCATAAATATGGTTTCAGCAAAGCAGACCATGAATATTACAACATTCATTTTTTGGGAGCGGACCCCTTTGTAAGGCTTAAGGTTGAGAATGCAGTTATCGATTCAAAATTAATAGGTAAGTACAACTTCACTAATTGTTCTGCTGCAGTTCTTATAGGAAAGTACTTTAATGTGCCTATTGAAAATAGTAAGGAAGCCATTGAAGACTATATCCCGGAAAATAATAGGTCTCAGCTTCTTTCAAAAAACGGACATCACATAATCCTAGATGCGTATAATGCTAATCCGAGTAGTATGAAAGCCGCTCTTGAAAATTTTAAGAGCATGAAAGGTAAAAATAAACTCCTCTTTCTAGGAGATATGTTCGAATTGGGGGATTCCGCAGCTGATGAACACCAACGTATCGTAGATTATGTTTCAGAGCTTAATTTCCAAGATGTAATATTAATAGGAGCAAATTTCAATAATACCAAATGTGATTTTCCCAAATTTAAATCCTTTACTAATTTGGAAGAAAGTTTTGACCAACTTAAACTAAAAAATAATTTCATTCTTATTAAAGGGTCAAGAGGAATGGCTTTAGAAAGAATATTAAATTTACTTTAATTTAAGACCCCGTTACGGTTTACAAATGATGTGGGATATACTGGATTCGAACCAGTGACCTCTGCCCTGTCAAGGCAGCGCTCTAAACCAACTGAGCTAATATCCCCTAGAATAGAGAACAAAAATAACAAATGATTTCAACAAAAAAATCCTGTTCTCCAAAAAAGGTGAACAGGATTTTGTGGGCCCTACTGGGTTCGAACCAGTGACCCCCTGCTTGTAAG
>CAYTDS010000143.1:0-5695 GCA_964436555.1 uncultured Flavobacteriaceae bacterium
GTTTCACCAAACCAATTCGTGGTAAATCGTGAACTTGCCAGACCTTTTTGCTTTGTAAAATAATTAGTTACCGACTGAGCTCTTTGTTTGGATAGCGTCATATTATAGTCATCCGGACCAGTGCTGTCAGTATGGCCAACAACTAAAACATTTGTATCAGGATATTCGGTAAAAATTCCCGCCAACTTATCCAATGTTGCTTGAGAGGCCGCATTAATATTGGATTTGTTGGTGTCAAAATAAACCCCGCTTTTCTCGTCAAAGGTAATTACGATACCCTCATCCAAACGTTCAACTTGCGCTCCGGGAATCTCTTCTTCAATGCGCTCGGCCTGACGGTCCATTTTTCTTCCAATTAACACACCTGCTCCACCACCAACAACGCCACCAATAACAGCGCCTAACTCCCCATTACCACCTTTACCTACATTATTGCCAATAATTGCACCTAATATTGCACCTCCGCCAGCACCAATTACACCTCCTTTTTGAGCATTATTTGCGTTTTGAATGGCATCACAACCAACCATTAAGGTAATTGCAAAAACCAGTGCCACATATTTTTGAATTGTATTTTTCATAAAACTTTTATTTTTTTGAGAATTGATAAACTATGGTGATGGGCTCTCCATCAACAGAAACATTAGATTTTAAAGTCATGGATTGTTCCGAAAGAGAGGCAATATCCAAGCGATATCCAAGACCTCCTGAAATGTCCTTCAATTTCTCATCAATAAACTTAAATTGCAGTTGATTAGCTTGTCCGGCACGTTCAATGACAGACCATCTAATAAAACGATCTCCTCCTCTACAATCGTTTGAAGATTTAAGAGTATATCTTGCTGTACTATTATTGTCACGGAAAAACCAATCACTCCCTTCAAAGCAGGTGTCATCTGCATCGTTAAAAAGAACCGACTTAAATTTTCCGCTATTGTTTTCGTAAGAAATGTTATTTAAAAGCCATGTGCCACTTAATAGATTTCTATCTTGTCGGGCACCTTTGGAAATAGAGCAGGAAGTAACAAGAAAGGTTGTGCAAACAAGCACAAGAAATAATTTTTGTAAATGCATAGTGTTTAAGTTTAGTTTAAATCTTAGTACATACGTTTTAAACAAGCAAATAGTATTTTTAAAGTTGTTAAGAATTTGTTAATACCGACAACTGTACTGTCTTAAAAGTAAGAAAAATATTAGTAATCTAAGAGCTTTAAAAGCTCGATTTTGAATCTTTTTTTAGGCAAGTAATTGTTTTCCAAATTTTTAGCAAAAGGTATTGGTGTTTCTAAACTAGCCACCCGTTTTACAGGAGCATCAAGATGGTTGAAGCAGTGTTCCATCACCAAAGCTGAGATATCACTTGCAATTCCTCCAAACAGACTGTCTTCCTGAAGAATGATAAGCTTGCCTGTTTTTTTTACTGATTTAAAGATACATTCTGTGTCTAAGGGTTGTAAGGTTCTCAAATCCACTAAATCGGCACTAATCTCGGGATGTTCTGTAAGCGTTTCTAATGCCCAATGAACTCCTGCTCCATAAGTCACTATGGTAATATCAGTACCTTCCTGTATCATACTGGCCCGGCCAAAGGGTATGGTGTAGTAATCCGTTGGCACCTGCTGGTAAATACTTCTATACAAAGCTTTGTGCTCAAAAAAAAGTACAGGATTAGGGTCATTAATAGCAGTAGCTAACAATCCTTTTGCATCGAATGGAAAAGCAGGATAAACTACCTTTAAACCGGGAGTCTTCGTAAACCATGCCTCATTGGTTTGAGAATGAAAAGGTCCTGCTCCTACTCCTGCCCCACAGGGCATACGAATAACGACATCAGCCTTCTCATTCCAACGATAATGTGTTTTTGCCAAATAATTTACGATCGGGTTAAAACCGGTACTTACAAAATCTGCAAATTGCATTTCCACCATGGCTTTCATCCCGTTTATTGATAAACCCATGGCGGTTGAAACCACAGCGGATTCACAAATGGGGGTATTACGCACTCTTTCATTCCCAAACTCAGAAACGAATCCATCTGTAATTTTAAAAACTCCACCATATTCCGCGATATCCTGACCCATTAAAACAAGATTCTGATGTTTTTCCATGGATTGCCTAAGTCCTTGAGAAATGGCATCTACAAAACGAATATTTTCAGTTGTAGTACCTGGTTTAATGTCTTGATAGACATATGACTTGTAAACTTCATTTAACTCAATAGTTTCATTGAAATCTACTTCTGGCTCATTGTAAGCAATTTGAAGATTATCATCAATTTCCTTTTGAAGATCGTGTTTAATAGTCACTACAAGACCTGCATGCAAGACACCTTGCGCAGTTAAATACTTTTCAAAATTGGTGATAGGATCTTTTTCAGCCCATGAGTTTAGAAGCTCTTGAGGTACATATTTGGTGCCACTTGCTTCTTCATGTCCTCGCATTCTAAAGGTTATAAATTCTAATAAAATCGGCCTTGGATTAGTGCGTACACTTTCACAAAGCGCATTGAGTTTGGTGTACACTTCCAAGATATTATTTCCGTCTATGATATGCGATTCCATCCCATATCCAATACCTTTATCTGCCAAGGATTTGCATTTGTATTGCTCGTTTGTTGGGGTAGACAAGCCATAGCCATTGTTTTCAATGCAAAATAATACCGGTAAATTCCATACGGCAGCAATATTTAAGGCTTCATGAAAATCGCCTTCGCTGGTTCCGCCTTCTCCTGTAAATACAGCTGTAACATGTTTTCTTCCATTAAGCACGTCGGCTAGAGCGATACCATTTGCAACACCTAACTGTGGTCCCAAATGAGATATCATCCCTATAATTTTATAGTCTTGTGTTCCAAAATGAAAGCTGCGTTCACGGCCTTTGCTAAAACCACTTAACTTGCCTTGCCATTGAGCAAACAATCTATGTAAGGGAATATTCCGATTAGTAAAAACCCCTAAATTACGATGCATGGGGAGTACATACTCCTCCTGATGTAGTGCAGCAGTCACGCCTATAGAAATAGCTTCTTGCCCTATGCCGCTGAACCATTTGGATATCTTGCCTTGTCGCAATAAAATCAGCATTTTTTCTTCAATCATCCTTGGCTTTAACATGGCTTTGTAAAGCTCAAGTTGTATTTCTTTGGGTACGCTAAATCCGGTATACTCCATATAGGCCTTTATTTGGTAAAGTGGGGTAAAATTAGGAAAAAGTATTCACTCTAATCCATGACAATCTCATTGGTGTAGCTAATTTATTTTAACTAATTTTGAAGCTTAAAAGATACACTCATGAGCATTATTCCAAGCGTTAACTTGCAAGATTTTACCTCCGATGACCCCATTAGAAAAGAAAATTTTACAAAGGAAATAGGTAGTGCCTTTGAACAAATTGGATTTGTAGCATTGAGCGGTCACTTTTTATCTGATAAACTGGTTACGGATCTTTATGAGGAAATAAAAAAGTTTTTCAATTTACCGCAAGAAGTAAAGAATAAATATGAGATTCCTGGAATTGGAGGCCAAAGAGGGTATACTTCTTTTGGAAAAGAACATGCCAAAGGAAGAAAAGAGGGTGATTTAAAAGAGTTTTGGCATTTTGGGCAGTACGTTCAAGACGATGAACTATTAGAAAAAACATATCCTGCTAATGTCATTGTTGAAGAGTTGCCCAATTTTAATACTGTAGGAAAAGAAACCTATAAAATGCTTGAAAAAACCGCTAAATATGTTTTGCGAGCATTGGCCATACATTTAGATTTGGAAGAAACTTATTTTGATTCTTACATCAAGAATGGAAATTCTATTTTGCGTCCAATTCATTATCCTCCCATTACAGTTGAACCAAAAAATGCTATTCGTGCTGCTGCACATGGAGATATAAATTTAATAACCTTATTAATGGGGGCACAGGGCAAGGGTTTGCAAGTTAAAAATAATATGGGCGAATGGGTAGATGCTATGGCTAAACCAGACGAACTTATGATAAATGTTGGTGATATGCTTTCCAGACTTTCCAATAACAAATTAAAATCAACTATTCATCAAGTAGTAAACCCTCCTCGCGAATTATGGGGAACCTCCAGATATTCTATTCCTTTTTTTATGCATCCAATTAGCGAGATGCCGCTTAATTGCTTAGAAAATTGTATCGATGAAAGCCATCCTAAACAATTCGAAGATATTACAGCCGGCGAGTTTTTAAACGAACGTCTTATAGAATTGGGGTTGATAAAAGGGTAATAATTCAAATAAAAGATTCGTGATTTCTAAAGCGTGAAAACCAAATTTGGAAAGAAACAATTAATAAAAACAATTTCCAGTATGGACTTAAAAGATCAGCTAAAAAATTTATTTCCTGATCACAGGACGGAATCTGAAGAAGCTCCTACTTTAGAAGAAAAAGGAATCTGGCTTCAGGATGACCCAATTATTTGCAAATATGAAAAAAGAAAAGGGAAGCCAACAACCATTCTTGAAGGCTATACAGGATCTGATGAAGACTTTAAAAAATTAGCCAAAGAACTAAAGACAAAACTTAATGTAGGTGGCACCTTTAAAGAAAACTCTATTATTGTTCAAGGCGATTATAGAGATCGGATTATGGCTATCTTAAAGGAAAAAGGATTTAAGGTTAAGCGGGTTGGAGGATAGTTTTCTGTTAATTATTTTTGCAATTTATAGAAAAACTGTACTTTTATAGCTACTACCAACAACAGCTACCAAATTTATGAGTTCTACACTACATATCACCAATGGGGATAGGTTTACCCAAAAATTAAAGTCGCTAAAACTTCAAGGGGAAATCATTACATGGCGAGAAATGCTCTGTGAGGGTAAAACAGAAACAAGTGTTGGCAGCGAATCTTTTTGGAAAACACGCTTTGAGTTTCTTCACAAGAATTATAAAATCACCAAATCATGGTATGTTGAAAAAACACTGAAGGAATACAGATCACTTTGTAACCACAAGCAACAAGATCAAATTATTTTGTGGTTTGATTATGATTTGTACAACCAAGTGAATATGTTAGCGGTGATAAGTTGGTTAAAGAACCACAGAAAATATGCTGAAATACATTTGGCCTGCAGCGGAGAGGAAGATGAAACTAAAACTTTATATAGATTAGATGATTTAGATGATAATCAGTTGATTAAACTTTACAATAATAAAGTTTGGCTTACTCAGGATGACATTGAATATGCAGATTATGTATGGCAGCTGTATTGTAGCGACAATCCTATTCGTCTCCAAAATTTAACCGACTTCTCCAATTACCAATTTGATTACTTATCAGAAGCGCTTCAGGCTCATTTAAAACGGTTTCCTTCTATTAGAAATGGTTTAAATCAGGTAGAAAATAATATTTTAAAACTTGCAGCCGAAAGAAGACTTAAAACTAAAGGAGAACTTATAATTACAGCAATTTCCAACCAAGGTATTTATGGGTTCGGAGATGCACAGTATGATAGACTCGTTACCAAATTAAAGCCATTATTTACCAATTTCAATCCGGTCAGACTCACCAAAAAGGGTAAGGAAATTTTAGAAGGCAAAACAAGTTACTATGCTTGTATACAGGAAAATGATGCTTATTTGGGAGGTGCATTAAAATACAATTACCTCTATAACACAAATACTGACCGAATTTTAAAATTATAGCATGCGGCTTAATGCCTCGGAACTAATCCTAAAT
>CAYTDS010000144.1:0-5666 GCA_964436555.1 uncultured Flavobacteriaceae bacterium
CTTTCTTTTACAATCTATGAAGTTTCTGAATGAGAGCAACTTTAGAATCTACATTAAATAATTGATATAGTCGCTTTTGATAACTTTTTACGGTGTTAATACTAATACAATGATTTTCTGCTGTTTTCTGATAGGACAAACCCGTGGCAAAAGCTTTCAGAATACTAAACTCACGATCTGAAAGGGTAGTCTGATAGCTATCTTCAATATGTTTTTTTGATAAGATGTTCTTTAAAGTAGTTGCTTGATGTTTGTGAAGCGCAAGCTCAATATTTACCTTTAAAGCCGTCTCATTAAATGGCTTTAGGACATAACCGTATGGAAGTGTTTCTTTAACCCTTTCCAAGGTGGAAGCATCAGAAAGTGCTGTCAAAAATAAGAAGGGAATTTGGTAATTTTTATTTAAAGTTTTTGCAATGTCTATGCCGGATTTACTACCTTTTATATTAATATCCAGAAGAATGAGATTTGGATTGGTATATAAAATTGTATCCATTACTTTATCCCCATTCATGACAATACCGGCAACAGAATACCCAAATAATTCCAAAGTGGATTTAATTTCTTCAGCAATTAGAGCTTCATCCTCAACAATAAGAATTTTTATATCCGATTTATTCATTTTTGGACAGTTTATAGGAGGAAAAAGTAAAATTGATTTCGGTTCCTTGCTGACTATCAATTTTTAAATTGCCTTCCAGTTGTTCTGTTAATGCTCGTATTAGCCTATTTCCAAATGATTTGTGTGATATTTTGTTTGGGTCATATCCAATACCGTTGTCCTTAACTTTTAAATGTAATAATCCTTTTTTCTCTTTAAGAGAAATATGTAATGTTCCTTTTCGGTCGTCCGGAAAGGCATATTTTAGGCTATTGGAAATAATCTCATTAATTATAAGCCCAAGAGGAACTAAAGTGTCCACATCGATATCTAAATTTTCTATATCTAAATGCAATTGAATTTTTTCTTCTGATATGGTGTAAGTTGTGAATAGCTCCTGACATAATTTCAACAAATAGGACTTAGCGTTTACCCCCGTTAAGTTTTCTTTTTGGTAAAGATCCTGATGAATCAACGCCATTGACCTTACCCTGCTTTTCCCCTCATTAATGGCCTTTATAGCCATTTCATTGTCTATAGAACGACCTTGTAAGGTTAATAGGCTTGATACAAGTTGGAGATTATTTTTAACCCTATGGTGAATTTCCCTTAAGAGAATATCTTTCTCATCCAAAGCTTTTGCCAAAACCCTTTTTTGTTTTAAATATTTTTGAATGATTAAGTACAGTCCGACGCAAAGAATAGATACCAAAACCAAACCAATAGCAACAAAGAGGATTGTTTTGTTTTTTTGACTAATTATTTGTTTTGATGTTTTGTTTTCAAAGTTTAACAGGTCAATCTGGTTTTCTTGCTCAGCTCGATCAAATTTTGCATCCTTCTCTGTTATTTTATCCAGCATCTCTCTATTCAGAATGGAGTCGTTAATTTGTTTAAACGCTTTATAATACTCCAAGGCCTTAGTATCATTCTTTTTGGCCTCGTAAGCCTTTGATAAAATAGAATAGGCACTTTGCTGATGGGAAAGGGACTGGGTTTCATCCCGGACCTCAAGTATTAATTCCGCCTGCTCAATAGCTTCATCGTACCGCTTCATTTCATAAAGAATCTCCGCCAGATTTACACGAGATTCGGCAATGTTATAGCTACTTGGTAATTTTTCCCGAATCTCCAGAGCCGTTATATGATTTTCATAAGCTTCCTTTAATCGGCCTTGTTTTCTTTTAAGATACCCCATGAAGTCAAAATAGAATCCTAATCCCCATTGGGTATTAAGTAAGGAGTCTAGTTTGCCTTGTTTTTTTAGATGAAATTCCGCGGCTTCAAACTTATCTTGTTCAATATACATTAAACCCAAATTGGCATGTACATTGGCTCTCCCAAGGGTATCGTTGATTTCTTCAAACATTTTTAAGGCTTCTTCGTAACGGCTAATGGCTTTATCTTCCTGCCCGATATTAGAATAGAAAATAGCGAGACCATTGGTGGCTCCTGCTAAATTTTTTTTGTCCCCCCTTGCTTTATGAATATCATATACTTCGAATAGGTAGTTCTGGGCCAACTCATTGTAACCCATAAAAATGTTCATACTTCCAAGTTGGTTGGCCACGAAAGCTAGTTCAACGGAATCCTTGATGCGCTTGTAATAATAATAGCAACTATCAAACTCTCTTATACTTCCTACGTAATTGCCCAACAATCTTTTTGCATATGCCTGTAATTTTTTGGCTTTCATTAATTGGGTACTGTCCTTTCTTATAGTGGGTAGTTCCATTAGTTTTTTGGTAAACTCAGGGGTTTTTTCAACTGCCTCTTCCAAAGAAATTTCAACCGCTTGCCATAGCAATGCTATTTTTTCTATCTCCCTTATCTCGCTATTCAAAAGGTGTTCAATACTATCTAAGGATGTTTTTTGTGCTATAATCTCAGAAGAATATAGAAACGACAGGATGCAAAAAAGAAGGAAAAAAAGGGTTTTATTCAAAATTCTTCTCATTTGTAATTGGTTTTTTAACCAAAGTCCTTAAACTTATTTTCCACAGTCCTTGTCAGAATTATGATTATGTGGAGCACAAATAATGGGGGTTTCTAAATTTAGAATTTTTGCGCCATAAATCATCAAGCATTCCATGTAAAATTGTTGTTAAGATATTGAAGTAACAATTGTTAGTTCAATATAATTTAGTTGCTGTTTTATGTAGTTTTTATCTTGTTTTGATGATAGTGCTTTCCAATCTGAAAATCTATTTCCAAAAGATCCTTTGCAATATTGAACAAGGTAAGATCTTGTTTTACCGTTAAGTGTACAAAAGAATTGAAATGCTTGTGTTTTTTTTTCATCTAAAGAATAACTTTAAGAAACGTAGTTTAAGTAAAACTATTTATTAACCACGCTACACATCGTCGCGCGAGTTTTTAAGGAAAAGATCCTCCATTATAGCTTTCTCAAGTTGGTCTTTCTTATCAAAACGAATATCAATTGTGAAGGCAGACTCTAACTTTTCTATAATTAGATAAACAACAACATTAATAAAGAGGATACATGCTCCCCAAATGATCTGGTTTAAAAATAGTAAGCTTATTCCAAATAGTAAAAAAAGAAAAAAAACTAAAAGCTGATAGGTGAGCGATACTGTTCGTCTGGGGGTTTTAATTTCTCTGTCTTTTTCAATAGTACTACGGTTAATTTTTTCTTGTGCCTGAAGAATTAGTGTTTTTTCCATTTTACGTGCTCTTTTAGAATTAATACTTTTTCAAATATGAGGTTCTATTTGCTTAGAAAAAACACCCATTCGGGTGAAAGTGGTTAAAAGGATTTTTTAAGATGGTACTGAACTGCTATGACCGATGCTAATAAGTGAGGAATCTATGAATGAAGAAATGAGGTATCACGAACCAAAAAAATAGAAACGAGCAAGAAAAAGATAATAAGAACTTAGGAATTATCAACCGGTTCTCTAAGAACATAATTAAAGACAAGCGCACCAATCTCTTTAATGGGTTCATATAGTTTGGAGCTATTAAGGGTTTCTTGTTTTATAAACCCCAAACTTCTGTTACTTCGTTCCATAAAAATTAAAAGTGCACCAAGGATGACGGCCACTTTTAAAGCACCAAAGAGTCCGCCGGCAATCTTATTTAAAAGCCCCAACATGGCAAAATCTGCAATTTTAGTCAGAAATTTTCCTGCGAAAGTGACCGCTAGTACAATAAGGATAAACGTAATGATAAAGGCGGTAATTTTTATATAGCTTTTATCCCATTGCATGTTATTGGAAAGGTAATCACCGGTAATATAAGAGAAATGAATGGCACCGTAAAGTCCGGCTACTAGCGCAATAATGGAGGCGATTTCTACAAACAAGCCATTGCTCAACCCTTTAAAAAGCCCCCAAATGAGTAATAGGCCCAAAATAATATCCAAGAAATTCATAAGACATAGTTTTAACAAATATAAAACTTTGATTTGTACCTTTGAGTTTTTAGAAACAAGGTGAATTTTTGAACTTAAAACGCAACATTTAAAATTCAACAATGTCAAGAGATTTACTGTTAAAAGAGCGTTGGGAAGTATTGGTAGAGAAATTATCAGCTCAATTTTCTGATGGGGATCCGTTAGATTTGGATGCGATTATTTATCTCGTAGGCGTGCAGGAATTGGGTCAATACCACAGAAGCTATAAAAAGGACGAAAAAATAAACTTGATGCATATTGCCATATGCAGATTGCTGGAACCCTATGGCTATTATGAATTTGATTATTTTGACGAAGAAGGCTGGCCGCATTACACCATAAAAGAAGCACTACCACCCCTAAAGGCAGGGGAACAATCGGTCTTAATGAAAGAAGCAATTGTGACCTATTTTTTAGAAAAGGAATATATAGCCTAAATCCACCAAAAAGTTATGACCCCAACAACCCCCTACTACGCTGTGATTTTCACCTCCACAAGAACCGAAGGTGATAACGGCTATGGCGATATGGCAGAGCAGATGGAAACCCTGGCGCGACAACAAAATGGTTTTTTAGGGGTCGAAAGCGCTCGGGAAGAAGTGGGAATTACGGTAAGTTACTGGGAAAGTCTGGAAGCCATCGCCCATTGGAAAAGAAATACAGACCATCTATTCGCTCAGAAAAAGGGACGTACAGATTGGTATAAACAGTACCGTGTGCGTATTTGCTTGGTAGAACGGGAGTATGGATTTGAGCAGTAAGCCCCTTTACTTATGGCGGGATAAGGTGATTACGTTTCTTACATCCCATCCCAAAAAAATCATCCTTTTTGTTATCGCTTCTACGATTTATTATTTCTGTCTCCCTACCCCCTTATTTAATTCGCCGACTGCAACGGTGGTAGAGAGTCGTCAAGGTACCTTGCTCGGGGCTAAAATAGCCACGGATGGCCAATGGCGTTTTCCTGAAATCGATAGTGTTCCTAATAAATTTCAACGCTGTGTTCTACAATTTGAAGATGCCCACTTTTACTATCACCCCGGTTTTAATCCCATTTCGATCGTTAAAGCGTTTAAGTCCAATTTCTCTGCAGGAAAAACGGTCCGCGGAGGAAGTACGCTTACGCAACAAGTGATTCGACTGTCGAGGCATCAAAAGAAAAGATCCTATTGGGAAAAGGCAATAGAGCTTATTATGGCAACACGGCTGGAGTTGCGCCATTCCAAAGCCGAAATTTTAGAATTGTATGCCAGTCACGCTCCCTTTGGAGGCAATGTAGTTGGACTCGAAATGGCGGCATGGCGGTATTTTGGGTTACAGCCCCACCAATTGTCCTGGGCGGAAGCGGCAACCTTAGCCGTCCTACCCAACGCCCCGAGTCTTATCTATCCGGGGAAAAATCAAACCATTCTAAAGGCCAAAAGAGACCGACTTTTAAGAAAATTACATCAAAATAAAATTATTGATAGCACCACTTTGGAACTGGCTCTTTTGGAGGATTTACCCCAAAAACCTTTCCAACTTCCAAATACAGCCCCCCATTTGGTAGCCTATCTTTCAAAACAATCGGCAGGACAACGCATCGAATCTACTATTGATGAAGCACTGCAACAAAATATAAATGCCCTTGTAAACAAGCATTACAAAAAC
>CAYTDS010000145.1:0-2149 GCA_964436555.1 uncultured Flavobacteriaceae bacterium
TCTAATGCAGACAATCCCAATTTCATGTCTTTTGATGTGCCTGCAAGTATTTTGAATTTAGATATGGCCGACTTAAATGAAGATCAAAAAAAAGCTTTGAGCTCATTAAAAAAGCTGAATATTCTGGCATTTAAAAAAACTGATTCTAATGAGGCATTGTATGCTTTGGAAAAGGGAAAAGTAAAAGAAATCTTTAAAAACGGAAAGTTTGTAGATTTAATGAAATTGAATACCAGTTATGGTAAAGGCGAGGTAAAATACTTGGGCGATGAAGATGCTATTGATGAAGTAATTATTTACGGTAGCAGTGATGATAAAGGGTTTGCCATAATTCGGGTTTTGGGAAAAGATATGAATCCGGCCTATTTGGTTCAACTATTACAAACTATACAAAATTCTGATAATCAAAGTAATGGTTTTGGTGAAATAGGTCAGCTTTTTAAGGACTAAACAAAAAGTCTATTATTAAGAAACCCTACTAAAAGTTACTTTTTAGTAGGGTTTCATGTTTTAACTAATACTTTAAGCGCTATATACCGGTGTAATTACTTGGTGTAATTTGCTTTAATTCTGCCTTAATACTATCTGATATTACCAAAGCATCAATAAAACTAGCTATTGAAGATTGATTGATAACCCGATTGGTTCGGGTTAATTCTTTCAAGGCTTCATAGGGATTAGGATATCCTTCACGCCGAAGAATAGTCTGGATGGCTTCTGCAACAACGGCCCAGTTATTGTCCAAATCCTGTTCAAGCTTTTCCTTGTTGAGTAATAATTTATCCAACCCTTTTAAGGTTGATTGAAAAGCCACCAAAGTATGTGCCATTGGTACACCTACGCTTCGTAAAACAGTACTGTCGGTTAAATCGCGCTGTAACCTAGATATAGGAAGCTTCCCTGACAAGTACTCAAAAATAGCGTTTGCTAAACCTAGGTTCCCCTCAGAATTTTCAAAATCTATCGGATTCACTTTGTGGGGCATGGCAGAAGAGCCTATTTCACCTTCTGTAATTTTTTGCTTAAAATAATCCATGGAAACGTAGGTCCAAAAATCCCGATTCAAATCGATGATAATAGTGTTAATTCGCTTTAAAGTATCGAATAGAGCAGCCATATGGTCATAATGTTCAATCTGGGTAGTAGGAAATGAATGATGTAAACCCAAATTTTCTTCAACAAACTGCTTTCCAAAAGCTTTCCAATCTATTGATGGATAAGCTACTTTATGAGCATTAAAATTACCTGTGGCACCACCAAATTTTGCGGCATTGGGAATGGCTTCCAATAATTTAAACTGCTCTTTTAGGCGCACAACAAATACTTGGATTTCCTTTCCCAGCCGGGTAGGGGACGCCGGCTGTCCATGGGTCCTTGCCAACATAGGTACAGTGCTCCATTCTAAAGCCATAGCACTTAAAGCCCTCAATAATTCTTTATATTGCGGAATATAAACCAATTCCAAACTTTCCTTTATCGATAAGGGAATAGCGGTGTTGTT
Organism: uncultured Flavobacteriaceae bacterium; assembly: GCA_964436555.1. Taxonomy (GTDB): domain Bacteria; phylum Bacteroidota; class Bacteroidia; order Flavobacteriales; family Flavobacteriaceae; genus Aurantibrevibacter. The sequence goes on from CAYTDS010000145.1 coordinate 1,502, forward strand.
TATGTCCTGCGATGTAAGTCCAAAATGTATGAATTCTTTATAAGCTTGAAGACCTAATTTATCAAACTCCTCTTTTATGAAATATTCCACGGCTTTTACGTCGTGATTGGTTATTTTTTCAATATCCTTAATTTTTTGAGCGTCGGTGGTGTCCAAGTTTCTGTAAATATCCCGGATTACTTCAAACTTGATCTTATCAATTGATGATAGTTGAGGTAAAGGAATTTCACACAATGCAATAAAATATTCAATCTCTATTCGTGTTCGGTACTGTATCAATGCCTCTTCAGAAAAAAAAGAAGACAGAGAATGGGTTTTATTACGATACCGACCATCTATAGGAGATATGGCATTTAAACTATTTAATGACATAGAAAATTATTATTTTTTGAAAAATTCAAAGATAGTTATTAGTACAGGAGTTTAAAACTTTATGATTGATTAAACAAAAGTAGCCTTCAGTTTGTCTACCAGACTAGGAACTCCTTCCACTGCAGTCTTTACTATGACATTTAGTTTTCCGGAAAAAGAAGATTTAATTGCAGGCTTTGGATCAATAAAATAAATTGAAGTTTCAGGTTTTACAAAATCTATGAGACTGGCAGCAGGATATACCTGCATAGAGGTGCCTATAATAATTAAAATATC